>JACRBK010000276.1 GCA_016234525.1 Chloroflexota bacterium | reverse complement strand
GCTGCGGCGGGCGATTGAGCTGGATTTTGGATAAACCATGAGATGAACAAACAGAGGGCGCGGATACTGCGCCCTCCGACGTTTTTTATTCGAGCACACGGCTGAGCAGCATCCCCGCGCCAATGGCGATCAGGATCAGCGCCCACAAATTGCCGATACTGAATCCCACGCCAAGGCCGAGCATCAACAGCGCCGCGCCCGCCACCAGGCGCAGCCCCGGCTTGGAGCGATATTCAGGAATCATGAGGCGCGCCGCCGACTCGGACAGCAGGAGCGCCCCTGCCCCACCCGCGATCCAAGCCCAGGGGTTAAACCACGACCATGATGCACTGGAATCGATCATAAACACGATCCCGGTCCACAAGATCATGCCGCCCCAAACAAACTGGCCCAGCCGGTCCGAAGGGCCAATATCCCCCCAGAATTCGCCTTTTTCGACGTTCGTATCCCAGCCTTTTTCGGTTTGCTTTTCGTCGTTCTTTTCCTGGCTTTCGCGCTCTTTTTCTTGCTCTTTCTCACGCTCTTTTTCCGACATCCGCTCTGGATCAGCTTTTGCCTGAGGATGGCGTTTAGCTTTGCGCGCGGCGCGGCGCGATTCTTGATAAGCACGGCGCTTGCGTTTTCCGCCCCAGGCCGATGCTTCTTCTTCCATCTCCTCAGCGGAATATTCATCTGCCGGAAGCACGCGCGACATCCCCCCTACCCCGGTCGGCACGCGCTCGGCTTCGGAAACCGGCGGCGGCAAAACTACCGCAGGCGCAGCAACGGGTGAAGCGGGTGAAGAAGGTGAAGCAGGTAAAACAGAAGGCTCGGCGATCACGGCAGCGGCCAGTGCTTCATAGACATCAGCCACCGACTGAAAACGCTGCGCCGGGTCTTTTTCCAGGCAGCGCAGCACGACTTGTTCAACCGAGGCACTCAACGCCGGGTTGATCTGGCTGGGCAATACAGGCCGCGTATGCAGATGTTCGTGTACGATCCGCATCGCAGCGGTTGATCCTGTTGTCCCCTGGGTATCCCCAACAAACGGCAGCCGCCCGGTGTACATCTGGTAGAGCAGCACACCCAGCGCATACACATCCGTCGCGACAGTGACTTCACCAATCAAAATCTGCTCAGGTGACATAAAATGGGGCGTGCCGACGGTGGCATCCATCGTGAGGGTGCTGGCATCGCTCAAAATTTTGGCGATACCAAAGTCGGTGACATACAAATTATTGTTTTCGTCCAGCAGAATATTGGCAGGTTTGAGATCACGATGGACGACCCCTTCTTGGTGCGCAAAATGCAGCGCCGCAGAAAGCGGTTGAAGGTAAGTCAACGATTCAGCAGGAGACAGAGGCCCGCCGCGCTGCCGCATCACCGATTGCAGCGTCCGGCCCGGAATATGATCGGTGAGGATAAACACCAGATCGCCGCTTTCGACAATATCGTAATAACGCACGATATGCGGGTGCTGTAAACGCTGAAGCACCGCCGCCTCACGCCGAAAACGTTCTAAAAACATCGGCTCCTGAGCAATATCGCTGCGCAGCACTTTAGCCGCCAGAAACACTCGCCGGTGCAGGTCATAGACCTTAAAGACCCGCGCAAAACCCCCTTCGCCCAGCAGCGACTCAAACCGGTAGCGCCCGGCGAAGGTCTGCCCGATCAGATCACTGCTGGTCAGCGGCGCTGGTGTATCTTCGGACTGATCATGCGCCTCTGGATCGTATTCTGGTTCTGGCTGCGCGCCAGGTTGGTAAGCCATGCGTCCCCCTCTGATGGTGGGTAGTGGTTGGTTGTTGATCACCTTCCCCATTATCACCTTAAACAGCGGGGAATCACAAGCCAAAAATTGCCTCAAAATTATCCAGAAAAACACCGGGGCGCGTTCGCGTCCCGGTGGAGTTGTTTAGTGATGGGGCGCTCACTGCTGCGCCCCGTGGATGTTTCTGGTGGTTTATGGGCAGCTACCCTTTGCCAGCGTGTAGGTCACAGTGCGGATATTATCCGTTTCGACCGTTTCGGCGATCCCGTTGCTGGGATCAATCACTAAGGTGATGGTGTGTTGTTCGCCATACCATGTGCTGACCGTCAGCGGCATGTTGACGCGGAAAGTCTGCCCGGCCTGCAAAATCGGGAAGCCGCCAATCGTCGTGCCTTGCTGGGAGCCGTCAGCGCTGCGTACATCGACCAGTGACACCGTGCCGCTGGCTGCTGAGGCGGTTGTGCCGAGGTTGGCGACATCAAAACCAACCGTAAAGGTCTGCTGACAGGTCGGCGCAGCCGGATCGAGTACGACGATCCCGGCCACCAGATTTACGGTGGACGATGGGGTCGGCGGGACCGGGGTTGCTGTCGGCGGCGGAGCGATAAAAGTGGCGTTAACCACCGGCACGCGGGCCAGATCAATATTGACTGTCACCAATGGGCGATAGATCCACCCGGTATTGTTGGAGGGGGTGAGAACCTGGAGCCAGCTATTATCCTGATAACGGCCCAACACCTTGAGCGGAGTGCCACGCGCAACGGTCAACATAATCCTGGCACCTTCACCGGGATTCTCGCGCACGTTCAGCGTAGTACTGTCCACTATCGCATCAGGGACAGCGGTGGCCTGCGTCGTCGGGACCACAACAACAGGCGTGATCACCTGCGGCGTGGCGACAGGACCAACGGGCTGGACGACACCCGCGCCAGGGCCACGCTCATCACCGGGATCGTTGGTCAACTGGCGAACTAAACCGCCTTCAACCGTGATCATATAAACATCCCACTGGCCGTTGACATCCGACATATAGACAATTTGCAGATCATCCGGCTGCCAGCGCGGTTGGCGATCTTGAGACTGGTTGTTGGTCAACTGCTTGAGATCCGTGCCATCGACCTGCACTACAAACAGTTCGTAATCACCATCACGATCTGAAGCGAATGCAATTTGTTCGCCGTCCGAAGCCCAGTCGGGTTCCACATCGTTGGCCGGATCGTTAGTCAACTGAGTGCTTAACCCGGTATTGGGATCGAGAACATAAATCTCGTAGTTGCCAGAACGATTCGAAGAATAAACGATTAGACTTGGCGGGGTTCCGCCCTGGGCCAACACTGCCGACCCTGGCAGCGCGGCAAAAATCATGCCAGACAGGAACAATGCCGCCACTACAACTAAGATGCTACGCGAGAGTCTCATATATCTCCCTTACTCCTTTTTATCATAAACACTTGTAATTAGTTTAATTATAGTGGAATTGCGTCATAACACACAGAATAGATCATGGGTGATTTCCCTGTTTTTAGACTACGCCAGCGCTACGTCATCAAACACAAAAACCGCCATCAGGTCATTGACGTTGGTATTGGTTGGGCCGGTCATGAGCAAATCGCCGGCTGCTGCTAAATAGGGATAAGCATCGTTATTGTCTAAGGCTGCCCGTGCCGAGAGTCCCAGCTCTCGCCCGCGTGTGATGGTCGTACCGTCCACCAATCCTCCCGCGGCGTCTGTCGGCCCATCCGTGCCGTCCGTCGCCAGGCTGGCGATCATTACGGATTCCTGACCTTCAATGGCCAGCGCCGCCGCCAACGCGAGTTCCTGGTTCCGCCCTCCCCTGCCGCTGCCACGCACCGTGACGGTGGTTTCTCCGCCCAGAATCAAACACGCCGGGCGCGCCACAGGCCGCCCCACAGTGGCGATCTCTTTCGACAGCGCGGCCAGCACTTTTGCCACTTCACGCGCCTCACCTTCGATATAGGTTGAAAGCAGCAGCGTGTGAAACCCCAATGATTCGGCCTGCATCACTGCCGCCTGCGCCGCGCGCGCGTTGTCCGCGATGATGAGATTATGCACATTCGCGAATTCGGGATCGCCCAATTTGGGCGTTTCATCCACGCTGCCCGAAACCCCGCGCCGCAAGTGTTGGCGGATCGCGCCCGGCACCTGCTCTCCCAGGCCGTAACGCTCGATCACCGCCAGCGCATGAGCGTAGGTGGTAGGATCAGGCACTGTCGGGCCGGAAGCGATCACATCCAGCGGGCTGCCGACCACGTCAGAGAGGATCAAGGTGATCACGCGGGCAGGATAGGCCAGCCGCGCCAACTGCCCGCCTGAAATGCGTGACAGGTGTTTGCGGACGGCGTTGATCGCCTCAATCGGCGCGCCCGATCGCAGCAGCAGATCGGTCAGGGTTTGCAGTTCTTCAAGGCTGATCCCCGGCACCGGCAGCGACATCAACGCCGATCCACCACCGGAAATCAGGCAGATTACCAGATCGTCGGCGGTTATGTCACGCAGCAGGCTGATCATTGACTGCGTACCGGATACGGCCTGGGCATCGGGAACCGGATGGCCCGCCTGGTGTATGGTGATCAAGTCGGTAGGCTCGGTATAACCGTATTTTACGTTCACCCATCCCGCCGTGATACGATCTTCGAGCAGGTCTTCCATCGCGCTCGCCATCGAAGCCCCCGCTTTGCCGCCACCAATCACTATCACACGGCGGCAGTGTGCCAGATCATAGGCTGTGCCGTCTACCCAAAGGGTATCATCACTGCGAAATATCAGCCGCCGGATCGCCTGGGCGGGATCAGCGGCATCTAGCGCCGCGCTCAACACTTGCAGCGCCAGCGCGCGACGCGGATCACGGGCGGATTGAGGCGTTAAAAAAAGGACCATTTTATCCTGGCAAATTCGACAATTGAGCGGTATGAAGGTTGGCGTGTAATACCTTTTATGATATAGTGCAAATAAGAGCGGAGCAAATGCGGAGATTTTTCATGAAACTTATTATTGCAGTGGTACAAGATCAGGATGCGGAGCGCACGATCAAAACCCTGAACGGCGCTGGTATCCGCGTCACCCGAGTGGCAACCACTGGCGGTTTTTTCAGCGTGGGCAACACCACCTTGTTTTGTGGAATCGAAGATCACCAGGTCACCACTGTGACAGATATTCTTAAAACGACCTGCGAACGGCGCACTCGCCTGATCCCTGCCGGGCCGAACATTGTAGAATCAGCTGCTATGATGGGAGCGTTCGTCGAGGTAGAAGTGGGCGGGGCAACCGTGTTTGTACTCAATGTGGAGCGGTTTGAACAAGCATGAATAAAAAACTGATCCTGGTCATAACGCAGGGCGGCGCTTGTAGTGATAAGCTGGTCCATCGCCTACTCGATGCAAGCTACCGCGTCACCGAATT
>JACRBK010000288.1 GCA_016234525.1 Chloroflexota bacterium | reverse complement strand
TCACGCTCAAATAAGCGTCGCCATCCTGTTCGATAACTGCTTCGGCCATCGTCTCGACCAGGGCTGTGATCGCCTGTTCATCATCAGCCGGATCGATCTGTGCAGCGGCGGGAAGGAGGGCGGTGATCAGCCAGAGAGCCAAAAGACCCAGTGAAAACAACTTCGTCAATCGCACCATATTTTTCTCCTGAACTCACCTCCATCGCAATAATATTATACTTTGCCTAAAAGCATTTTCGTCATGGGTTTGAGATCAAAATATACATATGTCTGGCGTCAAAGTATAATACCTTGAAGCAGGATCGTTAACATATGGGGGTAGATATGGACTTGCCATCTGTACTAGCTGTTCTTGGGATCATTGTCGCCGTTATTTTTGGCGTGATAACTGTTGTTCTATCGTATCGCGCTTTGCAGCGTAAGGGTTTAGCTTATGAAGATTCTGCCACACCACTTTTCCAAATCGGAACAGAGGCTAAAGACAGAATCCAAGTATTGTTTGATGGAAAACCCGTCAAGAAAGTTCATGCAGTGGTTATTAGGGTTTCTAATACGGGCAATATAGCTATAAGAAAAAATGACTTTGAAGTGCCGTTGTGTTTTAGATTTGGCGATGCTGCAAATGTGATCGATGTGAAAGTTCAGGATAAGAAGCCCGAAAATCTTCCTGTAATTCTAGCAGGCTCTGATAACCCTAGCTTATCTTTTGTTGAAATCCAATCGCTTCTCTTGAACAAAAAGGATACTTTTACGATTAAGTGCTTAGTGGCAAATTATGACAGTCTCAAAGTTGATGGTCGAATTGCTGAAGTCAGTAAGATTGAGAGACGTGAACTTTTAGATATTTCTGCTCCATTCCGGATAAAATTGTCAACCTTATTAATCATATGGTCTCTTATCCTAATTAATATTTTCTTATTATTAAGAATTGATAATGTAAAAAACATTAATGAATTGGCAGTTCATGCTATATTTCTAACGATTGAGGTGGTTTTTTTGAGTTTATTTTTATTTCTTAGAAAAAAATCTATTATTAAATTGAGATGATTATTTATTCTCTAAAAACCAAAGCGCTTGATTTTTGACCCTGATCGAATTTTTGGCTCACCTTCTTCATTTCGCTCAGCTTTTTTCCCCTGCCAGTGGAGAGGTGGTCAAAGAGTGAGGTTACATACTAAGAAAACGTATTAACAATAGCGATTTTTCTAAAAGGTGTTGTAAACAAAAACGCTGGGTTTGTTCAAATCGCCCGGCAATTGATCTGATCGCAACTCTCCGGCGCTGTGTTATAATGCCCCCGTTCTAGCACATTATGTTCACCCAATTGAGGCCGGACTTATGACCAAGCCGCTTTCTTTCCAGGAAATGATTATGAAATTGCACCAGTTCTGGGCCGATCAGAACTGTGTGTTGTGGCAGCCACACAATGTTCAAGTCGGCGCAGGGACCGGCAACCCGGCAACTCTGCTGTCCGTGTTAGGGCCAGAACCCTGGCGCGTCGCTTATGTCGAACCGAGCGTTCGCCCGGACGATGGCCGGTATGGCGAGAACCCCAACCGGATGCAGTATTACTACCAATATCAGGTGATTCTCAAGCCCGATCCTGGCAACCCGCAAGAATTGTACCTGCAATCATTGGAGGCCATCGGCATCAACCCCCGCCAGCACGATATTCGTTTTGTCGAAGACAACTGGGAATCTCCGGCGCTGGGCGCGTGGGGCCTGGGGTGGGAAGTCTGGTTAGACGGGCAGGAGATCACGCAATACACCTACTTTCAGCAGGCCGGGGGTATCACCCTGGAGCCAGTCAGCGTCGAGATTACCTACGGGCTGGAACGGATCGCGCTGACGTTGCAGGGCAAAAACGCCGTCTGGGAAATTGATTGGAATGAGGCGGTGTTGTACCGCGATGCGCGCTTGCAGAGTGAGATCGAATACTGCAAGTATTATTTTGAAGTGGCTGATGTTGACGGCCTCAAACAGACCTACGATGTTTATGAGAACGAATACCGGCGGGCGCTGGCGCAGGGGTTGGTATCCCCCGCCTATGACTACGTGTTGAAATGCAGCCACCTGTTTAATGTTTTGGATGCGCGCGGTGCGATTGGTGTGACTGAACGCGCGGCCTATTTCCGCCGGATGCGCGATATGACGCGCAATATCGCTAAACAATATTCTGAGCAGCGTGAGCGGCTGGAATATCCTTTGCTGGATCGCGCTAATAACTGGTCAGACAGCACCGCCCGCCTGCCGCGCAAATCCGAAGGCGTGCTGCCCACTGCGCCCGCCGATGTGCTGTTAGAGATCGGGATGGAAGAACTGCCCGCGGGTGATCTGGATGCGGCGCTAGCTCAACTGAACGAACTCGCTCCCCGGCTGTTTGCCGATCTGCGGCTGGATCATGATGGAGTCGCCGTGATGGGGACGCCACGCCGACTGGTGATCCACGCTAAAAACGTGGCGATGCGCCAGCCGGATGTCGAATCGCTGGTGAAGGGGCCGCCCGCTCAGCGTGCGTTTGACGCGGCTGGCCAGCCCACTCAAGCTGCGATTGGTTTTGCGCGGGGCAAGGGTATTGACGTATCAGCTTTACAGGTGCGCGAGATAGACGGCGGCGAATATGTGGTGGCCCTGGTCAAACAGGCGGGCCGCCCCACCGAAGAAGTGCTGCCCGAAGCGTTCGCCAGCCTGATCGCGTCGATCAAATTTGGTAAGACCATGCGTTGGAATAAAAGCGGTGTCAGTTTCTCGCGCCCGCTGCGTTGGATCGTGGCCTTGTTCGGCAGCCGCCTGGTTCCGGTATCCTATGCGGGGATCGCCAGTGACGCGATCACACGCGGCATCCGCCCATTGGGATCCCCGGAGATCGTGTTGGGCAGCGTCAAAACCTATTTTGACGAGATGCAAAAACAGGGTGTGATCCTTGATCCGGCGGCGCGCCGCGCAGTGATCTGGGAGCAGGTGCAGGCGTTGGCGGTTGAAGTCGGCGGCACGATTCCTGATGATCCCGGTCTGTTGGATGAAGTCGCCAATCTGGTCGAACGCCCTACCGCCCTGCGCGGCTCATTCGAGACAAAATATCTGGCCCTGCCGCGTGAAGTGTTGGTCGGGGTGATGCGCAAACACCAGCGTTATTTCCCGGTGCAGGATGCTCAAGGCCGTCTGCTGCCTTATTTTATCGCGGTGCGCAACGGGGATGCCGAATACTTGGAGATGGTCATTGACGGCAACGAACACGTCATCCGCGCGCGTTTCTCCGATGCCGATTATTTTTATCACACCGACATTCAGAAACCGCTGCAAGACTATCTGCCGCGCCTGGGCACCCTTACCTTCCAGGAAAAACTCGGCTCGATGTTGGACAAAAATAACCGGGTCGCCGGGTTAGTGCCGGAACTCGGCGTGCTGTTAGGAGTATCCGCCGCCGATCTCAATGTGGTAAGCCGCGCCGCCCACCTCGCTAAGGCCGATCTTGCGACGCACATGGTGGTCGAAATGACCTCGCTGCAAGGGGTCATGGGGCGTTATTATGCGCTGCGCCAGGGTGAATCCGAAGCGGTCGCTAATACCATTCTTGAACACTGGCTGCCGCGTGGAGCCGGTGACCGGCTGCCCGAATCGGTGCCGGGGATTGTGCTGGCCTTGGCTGATCGGCTTGACAGTCTGGTAGGGTTGTTCGCGGCGGGTTTGATCCCCACCGCCAGCGCCGATCCGTTTGCGCTGCGCCGCGCCGCGTTGGGGATCGTGCAAATTGTGATGGATCGGAACATCGATCTCGATTTGCGGCAGGCGGTGGCTTGCGTCGCGGCGGCTCAGCCTATCGCAGCGGGCGAGGATGTTCAGCGCGAAGTGGTAGACTTTATCGCCGGGCGGCTGGATGTTCTGCTGCACGAAAAAGGTTGGCTGCATGATCCTATCGCAGCAGTATTGGCCGAACAGGGTCATAATCCGGCGCGCGCGCTGCAAGGGATCACCGAACTGGCCGAATGGCTTAATCGCGAGAACTGGGCGCTGATCCTCGATAACTATGCGCGCTGTGTGCGGATCACCCGCGCCGAACCGCGCCTCTATGCGGTTAACCCGGCGATCTTCGAAACGGATGCCGAGCGCGATCTCTATGCGGCCTGCCAAAAAGCTGCCAGCCAGCTTGACACGCAGAGTAACGTTCACGACTTTTTGAGCGCGTTTGAGCCGGTTGTCCCGGTGATTCAGAATTTCTTTGAAGCGGTGTTGGTCAATGCCGAAAATCCCGCCGTGCGTGAAAACCGCCTAGGGCTGCTGCAAGCGGTCGCCGGGTTGGCGCGTGGTCGTGCCGATCTGAGCCGAGTGTCGGGCTTCTAATCGAAACATCGATGGGGCAGGACATTGATCCTGCCCCAGGGGTGATCATGGTCAACATAAACGCTAGAGTACGCAAACGGTGGATCAGCCTTGTTTTTTTAGGGTGCAGTGTGATCCTATGTTTGCTGCCCGGCGAGGGCGTTTTTTCTGCGCCTTATCACAGTTATCGTGTGGTCGGGTACTACACCTCATGGAGTATTTACACGGCCCAATACTTCGTGACCGATATCCCCGCCGAACAACTCACCCATATCAACTATGCTTTTTTGAACCTGTCGGATCAGGGCGGCTGCACTCTGGGCGATGAGTTGGCGGATATTTATTATCTGTACCCGAACGATTCAGAGACTGACGTTCTGCGCGGCAACTTCAAACAGCTTCAACAGCTCAAACAGCGTTATCCTGATCTGAAAACCCTGATGTCGGTCGGCGGGTGGACATGGTCAGACCGTTTTTCAGACGCGGCGCTGACTCCCGAATCGCGCGCGGTATTCATCCAGTCGTGTATCAACTTTATGAAAACCTATGGTTTTGACGGGATTGATATTGACTGGGAATTTCCGGTCAGCGGCGGGCTGGTGAAACACAGCGGGCGGCCCGAAGACAAAGAAAATTTCACCCGGCTGCTGGCCGAACTGCGCGCTCAACTGGATATTCAGGGAGAAATAGCCCGTACTCACTACTTGTTGACCATCGCTGCCCCGCAAACCCCCCAGTTTTATGCGTATTTCGAAATGGACAAAATACACCCCTATCTCGATTGGATCAATCTGATGAGCTATACCTTTCACGGGGGATGGAGTCCGATCACCAACCTGCACGCGCCGCTTTATGCTTCATCGAGTGATCCAAGTGAAGATGAAGTGACCCGGCTCAAATTTAACGTGGATGCAGCGGTGCAGGCGTATCTGGAGGCGGGTGTTCCTGCCGATAAAATCGTCGTGGGCGCCCCATTTTATGGACATGGCTGGTCCGGCGTGGCGAATGTCAATCACGGGCTGTATCAAAGTTTTACCGGCTTGCCCGATGCGACATGGGGCGATGGGGTTTACGACTATCGTGATCTTGAGGCGAATTATCTCGATAGTTACCAGCGGTTTTGGCATGAAGAAGCGCAGGTTCCCTGGCTTTACGATCCTGGTACGCAGATCATGATCAGTTATGAAGACCCTGAATCGTTGAGCGCCAAAGCCGATTATGTGCAGCAGCAGGGACTCGGCGGCATGATGATTTGGGAACTGAGTTACGACAGTGACGATCATACCCTGCTGAATGAGATTTATACTGACCTGAATTCCAGTATTGAATAGTTTTGACCGGGCCAGTCTCAAAAGATCAAAAAAGGACAGGGGTTACCCGTCCTTTTTCTTTTCTGTTTTCTTGTTTAGAAACCGTCCTAGTCCAGCGCCAAAATGGTGATTATCATCGCGGCGAAGGGGAAGGCAAAAACAAACAGCCCGGCATACCACCGGCTGTCGTAACGCAAATGCATAAAATAGAGCGCCACGAGCAGCACTTTGCTGGTAGAAAGCGCCACCAGCGGCCCTACAATCGAGAAGGGCAGGTCCATATAGGTGATGCTGACTTCCACCAGGGTGATAATCGCCAGAGCCGCAAATACGCCCACATAGCTCATCCGGTGCGAATGTTCACGCGGGGCGGGCCACAGATTCTCTTTGAGCACGGCAACCAATGCCAGCACCGACTCGTTCATCGATGCGCCCCCCGCACTCGCCGCGCCCACCTGGCCGGACTCAATTTCTTCCAGGCTGATCGCGTCGCGCTGCCAGGCCGGGCGGTGATCGCCAGTAGATTTTTGGGCCATCACGAACACCCACAGCGGAATTAAAAGGATCACGTTGCCCACTGCGCCGAGTACGACGCCAAAGACCATACTCAGCCAGTCGTTAAATTTGCGACCATCCGATAAGACGGGTGTCAGTACGCCGCCGATAAAAATACCGCTTGTGACCCACAGGGTTCCAAAAAGCCATAGTTCCATATCCGCCGCCGTCCTTAGTGGATCAGGTAGATGACCGTGAACAACACGATCCATACCACGTCTACAAAATGCCAGTACAGGCCGAATAACTCAATCCCCAGGTAATTCTCCGCTGAGTAATAACCACGCAGCGAGCGCAGCAGCAAAATACTGAGCCAGGCGACACCGCCCAATACGTGCAGGCCGTGAAAACCTGTGGTGACGAAGAATACCGTCCCAAAAACGTCTGCCGCCTCGATGCCCTCGTGCATTAGTTCGTACCACTCGAATGCCTGAATGCTGAGGAAGCTCGCGCCAAACAATACGGTCAGACCGACCCAGTTATAAAACACCCGGCGCGAGTTCGATTGTAAGGCTTCCAGGGCCATTACGACGGCGAAACTGCTGATGATCAGGACGGATGTGCCGAGTGTTGCCAGCGGCAGGCTGAGAATCTCGTGCGCTTCGGCGAATTCGTCGGGATGTTTGGTTTTGAAAGCCACAAATCCACCGATCAGTGAGGTGAAAAACATCACTTCGGAACTGATGAACGCCCACATACCAAACTTGCGGTTGTTCAACTGCGTTAGCCAGCTTGAGTGCAGGTCGATTTCGGGGAACTGCGCCATGCGCAGCCCACCAACGACAGCGATCACCAGCCCTATCACGCCCAGCAGCGGCGCGATCATCCCCAGCAGCGCCAGCCCTATCCCTACCCCGACAATCAGCGGGGCGATAGTCGAGGGTGGCATATGGATTTCTTCAGGTTCCTCTGAATGTGCAAGCTCTAGGGGAACCTCTTCTACAGGTTTGGTCTGAACTTCATCTAAAACCTGCGCGTCAGTAGGCATTACTCTATTCCCCCTTTGGTGTCAGGCCGAGCCGTAAATCGCGCGCCGGGCGGCGGCTGTGCACCACCGGCGTTTTATCATAGTTGTGTTCGGGCGGCGGCGAAGTGGTGGTCCATTCCAGCGTATCGCCTTCCCAAGGATCATTACCCGCCGGGATATGGAGCATGGCGCTGCGGATCATGTTGTAGATCAGGATGATCACTGAAATCCCCATGGTAATCCCGCCGACCGTCGCCAGCCGGTTCATATCAGTCCAACCGCGATCTGCCGGATAATCGAAGACACGGCGCGGCATTCCCCACAGCCCCAACAGGTGCAGCGGGAAATAGGCGATATGGAACCCTACAAACATCGTCCAGAACTGGATTTTGCCGAGACGTTCATCCAGCATATAACCAAACATCTTGGGCCACCAGTAATACATTCCGGCGAAGATAGCAAAACCGCCCCCACCGAAGACGGTATAGTGGAAGTGCGCGACAATCCACTGCGAGTCATGCACCAGTTCATCAATCGGCAAAATCGCCTGGAAAATGCCGGTGATCCCGCCGATCAGAAAGGTGCTGAGAAAACCAATGGCATATAACAGCGGCGTGGTAAAGCGTAACGACCCGCCGATCAAGGTGAAGACCCAGTTAAACATCTTCACGCCGGTCGGTACGGCGATAATCATCGTTGTCAGCACAAACAGGGCTTCGAGGGCAGGCGGCATCCCAATGGTGTACATATGATGCGCCCAGGTTGCAAACCCCTGTGCCCCGATGACGGTGGTTGAAATTACCATCGCGGTATAACCGAAGATCGGTTTGCGCGCGAACACCGGGATCACTTCCGAGATGATGCCCATCGCAGGCAAAACGATGATATATACCGCCGGGTGTGAGTAGAACCAGAACAAATGCTGCCACAACACCGGGTCGCCGCCCGTTTTAGGATCAAAGAACGTGGTCCCGATATTACGATCCATGAGCAGCATCACGCCCGCGCCCGTCAGGATCGGCGTCGCCGCCAGGATCATGAAGGCCATCGTCAGCACCGTCCAGGGGAACAACGGCATTTGCATCAAAGACATGCCCGGTGCGCGCAGTCTGAAGATGGTCACGATAAAGTTGACCCCGCCGATCAGGGAAGAGGTTCCTACCAGCGCGACGGAGATCAACCAGAGATCGGTCCCGTATCCCGGCGCGAACTCTTTGCTGCTCAGCGGTGGGTAAGCCGTCCAGCCATTCGCGGCAGCTCCCCCATCCACCAAAAAACCTGCGTACATCGTGATCCCGGCAAACAAGAACAGCCACAGGCTCAGCGCGTTCAAGCGGGGGAAAGCCATATCACGCGCCCCGATCATCAGCGGCACGGCATAGTTTGCCAGCCCGGCCAGCATGGGGATCACGAACAAAAAGATCATCGTGGAGCCGTGCATCGAAAAAATCTGATTGTACTGGTCGGCGTTGACAATCTGCCCACCCGGTTGTGCCAGTTCGGCTCGCAT
>JACRBK010000041.1 GCA_016234525.1 Chloroflexota bacterium | reverse complement strand
TTTCATCAGGTGCCACGCCGCGAAATTGCTGGCCCCGATATAACGCACTTTGCCCGCCGTCACCAGATCGTCCAGGGCGTGCAGAGTCTCGTCTAGCGGCGTTTCCCAGTCAGGCCGGTGGACCTGATACAGATCGATATAATCCACACCCAGGCGGCGCAGGCTGTTCTCAACCGCCGAGAAAATATGGCGGCGGCTCAGCCCCTCGTCATTCGGCCCCGGCCCCATGCGTCCAAATACTTTGGTGGCGATCACCACCTGATCGCGCGGTTTAGTGCGCAGCCAGTTACCGATCACCTGCTCCGCTACGCCGCCAGAGTTGCCCGGTGCCCACCGGCTGTAAACATCGGCGGTATCGATAAAATTGATCCCGGCTTCAAAGGCGCGATCCAACACCTGATACGATTGGTGTTCTGTGCTGGTCCAGCGAAATGTCATCGTCCCTAAACAAAATTCGCTAACCTTTAAGCCTGTTCTTCCTAAACGGCGATATTCCATCGTATATCCCTCCACGAATTGATAAGTTCTAGAGAGTCATGAGTTTACAGTTCTTAGTTTTTGGTTCTTAGTAAAAACGGCGCTCGCTGTGGCCTTAAATTTACGAGAAACTAACCACTAAGAACCCTGCGTCTTACGGCGATTATCATCAGTCATAAGTCACGCCGATAGCCGCCGGACGCCAGCGGGGATTGAGGCCAGAATAAGATGAAGAATCAATTCACTCAGCCCCACGAATGACTATATTTATTGTAGCTGTTTTTTTTAGCACGGCAATTGATCTCTTTTTCGCTTAAAGATGATAAGCGTCATAAAAAACGATTTATTTTTTCTTAATTAATCGTGTGATATACTAAAAGTAAAGTTGTACTTTGCAACCCATCTGACAAAAAAGAGGAACAATTTTGTGAACGGAGCGACTCTTGATGCTCTATCCGAACAAATACATACCCTCACCGCTGAACTCACCGCTGTTCGGCTGCGTCTGGATCACGAGATCGCTGAACGCCGTCAGGCCGAAGCCGCCCTCCACCACGCTCAATCCCTGCTGCATTTCACGCTCGACGCGCTGCCCGAAGCGATTCAGGTGATGACGCCTGATTCTCGCATCGTATTGACCAACCGGACGTTTAATCAATGGGTGATAGAGTTCGGCGTAGTAACTAATGTTTTGGGCCGCTCACCATTTGAAATTTTTCCATTTTTGTCAGAGCAAGTCCGTGAAGAATACCACCGGGCGTTTACGGAGGGAGAACCGATCATTTCCCACGAAACGACTCAGGTTGGCCCTTCTCAGATTTTCACCGAAACGACCAAATTCCCGGTCATCGATAAGGGACAGGTGGCCTATGTGATCACTGTCATGCGCGACGTGACCGAGGCCAAATACTCCGAAGCCCGCGCTTTTCAGCTTATGTTAGAAAAAGAGCGCAGTTCGCTGTTGACCGACTTTATCCGCGATGCTTCACACGAATTCGGCAATCCGTTGTCGGTCATCAAGACCGATCTATACCTGCTGCAACACCTGACCGATCCCGAACAATGGCAGCGCCGGTTGGGCAGCATCGGCGGCCAGATCAACCACCTGGAACGGTTGGTCAGAGGGTTGTTGACCATGATGCAGTTAGACCAGGAGATCACCTTCACCTGTGAGACAACACACGTCAACACGCTGGTCACCACCGCCGTGAGTGGGCTGACCACCCTATTTGAGCGCCGGGGACACATCCCCTCTCTTAACCTGGCTGCCGATCTGCCGCCCATCAGTGCCGACGAACGTTATTTGCACCAGGCGATCAGCGAACTGCTGCGTAATGCGATCACCTTTACTCCCTCTGGCGGCACGATCACGCTCAACACGGCCCTACGCGAAACTGACGTAGTGATCGAAATCGGCGATACCGGCATCGGCATCAGCGCCGACGACCTGCCGCATATTTTTGAGCGCTTCTTCCGGGTGGATCGGGCGCGAGGTGAACACGGCGCCGGGCTGGGACTGCCCATTGTCAAACAGATCGTCGAGCGTCACCAGGGGCGGATCGAGGTCGAAAGCACTCCCCATCAAGGCAGCACCTTCCGTATTTTTTTGCCGATCCAGGCCGGTTAATCTATATTTCTGTCTTGGAGAGTCGACCGGGGGGTCAAGCCATTGTGGGAGGAAGTTCGCATGAGAGTTCAAATCAGACATCACCGCTGGGTAGGTATTATCGTTTTAATCGTGTTCAGCCTGGGATTCGCAGGCTGGGCCGGTCATTCGTGGGCGCAGCAGACCGCTACGCCCACGCCGGGCGGATTCGGCCCGATCATTACCGCGCCGCCGGAGCCAACACTCGCACCCGGTGAGACGCCCGTCAGCCCGACACCCACCGCACCGACGACCAATACGCCTGTTCCAACGGCAACCCCGGCGATCACGCTCACCCCTACCCCGGCCATCTCGCCTACGCCGCTGCCCACTTACCGCGCCGATCTGATGGGCATCCAGGTTGATCCTGGCGTAACGCTCGACCAGTTTGATACCACGTTATGGTTAGCGGGCCGGTTGGGCGTGAAGTGGCTCAAGTTCCAGGTCGCCTGGGATATTCTCGAACCGCAGCAGGGCGTCTACAGCGAAACCTATTACGCCTACCGGATCATGTTCCAGCGCGTGAACCAGCAAAATCTCAACCTGATGATCAGCGTCACCAAAGCGCCGGACTGGGCGCGCGCGTCTGCCGAAGAAGACGGCCCGCCGCGCAACCCGCAGGATTTAGCGAACTTTATCACCCACATGATGACCGATGTCCGCGCCGATCTGTATGGCAATTCCTATTTTGACGCGATTGAAGTCTGGAACGAGCCAAACCTGCGCCGCGAATGGAACGGAGCGGCGATCAATGGGGCGGAATATATGCGCCTGTTCGATGCGGCCTATAACGCCATCCGCGCTGGAGAAGGCGGACAAAGCGTGATCGTGGTGACGGCGGGCTTAGCGCCCACCGGGATCAACGATGGCGTGGCGGCGGTGGATGATCGCGAATATTTGCGCCAGATGTACGCGGCAGGGCTGGCGAATGCTGCCTATCAAAATGTCGCTATCGGCGTGCATCCCTACGGCGCGGCCAATCCGCCCGATGCGCGCTGCTGCTCCACCGAAGATTACACGCAGCATCCGACCTGGTTTTTCCTGGATACCCTCGAAGATTATCACGAGATTATGCAGCAGGCGGGTGATACCAGTCGCGTGTTGTGGGCCACCGAGTTCGGTTGGGGAACGTATGAGGGTTTTTATAACAGTGAGGGAACTCCCGCCGTGCCGCCCGTTGATCCGATTTACTTTCAGTGGATCACGCAGGATGATCAGGCCAACTATACCATGCGCGCCTTTGAGATCGGGCAAAGTTTGCCCTATGTCGGCGTGATGGTCTTGTGGAACATGGACTATTCCAACCAGAACTATATCGACGCGGGCGACGCTCACGCGGCCTATGCGCTGCTGCGCGGCGGCGTGGATCCGCTGCGCCCGGCCTTTTTGCTGATTGAGCAAGCGCCGAAGCAGTAACCAGCAGCTTTCAGCCGTCAGCTTTCAGCTTTCAGCCAAAAGCAAAATCACCTCACCCCCTACCCCCTCTCCAACCGTGTTGGAGAGGGGATCGCAGCCGACCCAGTCTGTGTAGGGAAA
The DNA here is from genome assembly GCA_016234525.1 of Chloroflexota bacterium. GTDB lineage: Bacteria > Chloroflexota > Anaerolineae > Aggregatilineales > Aggregatilineaceae > JACRBK01. Next base: position 1,554 of record JACRBK010000041.1, on the reverse strand, counting down.
TCTCACCGCCGCGCCCTGATAACCTTCGCAATACCGCAACCAATGGCAGGATAACACGTATTGATCCCTAGTGCGCGTGCAACTATGGGAGGGATTGATGGAACAATTCGATAAAGATTATCTGGACCGGCGAGAGAAAGAAATTCAGGAATTGTACTCGCTGCGTGCCATGAGCTGGGCCTGTGCTATCACAGGGGGGGTATTGGCTTTTATCGCGGCTGGCCTGATGAATAATGGCCGCGACGGCCTGGGATCGGTGCTTTTGGTGATTTCGCTGCTGTTTGGAGCGGGATCTATCTTCATATTTGCCGACTATTTCTCACGAAAAGCTGCTGATCGCGCCATCCAGAAAGAGCGCACCGAGTTGTTGGAGCTTTACCAACACACGCTGGAAAAACCCAAACGCAGCGCACAGGACAACGCGATCCGCCTCTCGGATGATGGCGAATTGGTGATGGAAGACGACCAGGAAATTCAGGCCGCGCGCCGGGGATAATACAGCCGGGGCAGCGGCTCTGCTGCCCCTACCCCTGAAGTTTCGGAGACAATTCGCCAGCCCAGGCGTGGATGGCGTCCCAATCCCGGTAATCTTTTTCAGCCCATACACCAAATATCACGCTCAGGCGAAACCCCCACCGCGCCCGCCGGTGCGGCACTTTGTTCAACTGAAGCGCCCCGGCGAAATAACCTTCGCTCACGGGTTTGACGAGCGCCCGTACCGGTGCTAACCAGTCTTTTACCCCCTGGCGATATTGTTCTTTTTTCATCGTCATCGTCATACACACCGTAAACGCGGCAAACGGTTTTTGGCCCAATGCAGCCCGGTGATCCTGCATAAACTGCATCGCTTCCGGCAGCCATTGTTTGGCCTGAATCGCGCTGCCCGCGACGACTGCTCCATACGGTGTGAGGTCTTTCACGTCTTGCATGGGGCGAACTTCGACCTGCGCGCCATTTTCAGACAGAGTCTTACCAATCGCCTCCGCGACGCCTGCCGTCGATCCCGCCCGGCTGGCATACGCCACCAAAATTTTGTGAGACATGCTCGTTCTTCCTCTCGAACCTTATTTCAAATAAATAGGAGCGCGACGCCCCTACAATAAACAGGTCGGCTGCGGCAGGGGGTGAGGCCGCTTTTACTGAAAACTGATCACTGAAAACTGTCAACTTGCTTTTGCTGACGCCTGACGGCTGAAAGCTGACGGCTTTTTACCGTCGAGCTAACGCCGTCTCCATCGCCCAGATCGCCAGCGGACGCATATACATACTGGCGCGGAAATCGCCCGCCCCGTTCCACGCTTCCGGGGTGCGGAACCACAAACCGCCTGTTTCATACACCTGCTGGTACAGCCCGAAAGCCGTCCCCCACGCCTGATCATCCAGCCCGCGCAGCAGCATGTGCGCCGCCAGCATATACGAGGTGCCGATCCATACTTCCTCGCCCTGCTCATTTTTGGGCAGGTCGCCGTTGGGATACATGCCGTTCACTGCGCCTAACTGCCCCGCGTAAAACTGCTGCACATTGTGAGAATAGATCATATTTAGCGCGCTGTC
>JACRBK010000287.1 GCA_016234525.1 Chloroflexota bacterium | reverse complement strand
GCCTGAACGTTTGACGATTACAATGTCTCCAATACGAATATCTTTTTCTTGGATCAGGTCGTAATTATGCAGGCTGGCCTGCTTTACCGTCACGCCGCTAACAAAGACAGGCTCCAAAACGGCAGTCGGAGTCAATACCCCGGTGCGCCCGACGTTCGCGGCGACATCAAGCAGTTTGGTGGTCGCTTCTTCAGCAGGAAACTTGTAGGCAATCGCGCCGCGCGGGTCTTTACCTACCACGCCCAGATCATCAGCCGTCGCCAGATCGTTAACTTTGATCACCAATCCGTCAATCTCATACGCGAGATCGTGGCGGTGCGCCTCAAAACTAACGGCATAAGCGATCAGTTCGTCGAGATCATCAAAACGGCGGATCACATCGTCGGCAGTGAGAAAACCCAACGCCCGCAAATACTGCAATCTTTCCCACTGCGAAGCCGGGACACTACCCTTAGCATCGACAATGGCGTAACAATAGGCCGTCAAGGGGCGATCCGCCGTCACGCGCACATCTTTTTGTTTGAGCGCGCCAGAGGCGGTGTTACGCGCATTCACAAATGCGGTCTGATCTTCGGCCCTCAAACGATTGTTGAGCGCTTCGAAATCCTTCTTGTGGAACAGTACTTCCCCACGAACCACTAAGCGCGACGGCGCAGCAGGGCCACCGGGCGTAGCTGGAATCCGCAGCGGGATCGTGCGCACGGTGCGCACATTCGGCGTCACGTCATCGCCCACTTCGCCGTTGCCGCGTGTCGCGGCCAACGTCAGAATACCGTTGACATAGGTCAAGACAATCGTAAGGCCATCAAATTTCGGCTCAACCACATAATCCAACACTGCATTTTCGGGCAGCAGTCTACCGATCCGATCACGCCAGGCACGAATCTCATCCGGGCTGTAGGTGTTGCCCAGGCTGAGAATCGGTGCTACATGCTTCACTTTGGGCATATCCGATTGCAGATCACTGCCGACGCGCTGCGTAGGCGAATCGGAAGTTAGCAGTTCGGGATATTCCGCTTCAATGGCTTTCAGTTCCGCCAGGAGGGCATCAAATTCGCCGTCAGTGATAATCGGAGCATTCAGCACATTGTAACGATAGTTGTGTTCGTGCAGCGATTGGCGAAGTTCCGCCGCTCGCGCTGCGATATCTGGCCGGTTCACAGTAGTTTTTTACCTCTCACTGTACAGCGGTCATGAAAAAATTACGCGCGGCCCATCCAAAACGAGATGAATCATTGGGGTCTTCCAGACGCCACCATTCCATGTCATCCACACTTTGGGGACCATCAACGATCACAAATAGCTCACCATCCGCCGCCAAAAAACGAGGCGTGCCTTGCAGACCGGGAGCGGATCGCATATTCAACCCGCTCGGCCCGACCCCCACGACCTGCACTGATATACCGATCCCAAGCTCACCCGGTGGTAACGTCGGGCTGGGAGCAGGCGTCGGCAGTGGAATCGTCGCCGTCGGGAAAGCCTGTGGAATGGCAGTCGGCCATAACGGTTGTTCCGCCCCTGGCTGTTGGCCGGGTTGCGCTGCAAACACCTGATTGAGCGTCGGCGGCGAAGTAACTACCTGCACGCGCGGCGGCTGGTTGCCAGGGGTTTGGGGTTCGCTCATTTCGGTAAAAGCAAATACCAATCCCAACGCGATCATCCCCACCATACCCACCAGCAGCACTAAGGACCACCAGGGTAAGTATAACCCACTCTCGCTCGGTGGAACTGCTCGCCGCTGAGGGGCGCGCGGTGGCGCGTAAGACGGCTCCTGAATCGGATACGGCGCAGGAGGAGGAGGCGCCGCTGGATAACTGGGGCGGCGCTGCTGTGCTTTGCCGGGCGGTCGAGGCTGGGGTGCGCGCGCCAGTTGAGGATCAGGCGGACGCTCAGATCGAACGGGAGGCGGCTGCAAGACAGGGCGTGTATAAGCTGCGCGATCTGTCTCATCTGGCGAAACAGGCGGTCGCTGAGATGCCGTCCTGGTTGGCATTTCCGGTGGTTGTTGTTCTGGTGGAATATCAGTCATGGTGGGTCTTTCTCCACAGGCCCTCAAATACAGCGCAAGTATAGCATTTCTTGACAGGGATCGCCCGCCTGCTGTACGCTTTGCCTGTTTGAAATATTGCGACAAGAAAACACAATAGAAACACGATAGGAAAAAACGGGATCATGTCCGCTTACGAATATGTTGGCAATTTGCACGTCCACACCCGCTATTCCGATGGTGAACTATACCATGCCGGGGTCGCTGATGCCGCGCTGCTGGCCGGGTTAGATTTTATCGTCTTTACCGATCACAATCTGTGGTTGGACGGCATCGAAGGATATTATGGCGACGAAAAACAGGGCTATATCCTGCTGCTTTCGGGCGAAGAAGTGCATGATCGTACCCGCCATCCTCAGTGTAATCACACGCTGGTGTATGGAGCCGAGCGCGAGGTATCCTCCCATACACACAATCTGCATCACCTCGTCCAGACTGTCCGAAAGTCAGGCGGTATGACTTTTTTAGCCCATCCGGACGATCACACGGTAAACTGGCTCAAAGAACCGGGGATTGCCTGGGCAGATCGTTACGTCGAAGGCTTCACGGGCCTGGAAATCTGGAATTACATGTCGCGCTTTAAAGATTACATGCAGTCGTTCCGCGAAGGGGTGCGTAATGTATTTCGCCCTGACGAGGTGATCACCGGACCCTCGCCGCTCACCCTGGCGCTGTGGGACCAACTGTTGGAAAAAAGCCAGCCCATTGTGGTAATCGGTGGGGCTGATGCTCACGGTACACGGGTAAAAGTGGGTCCGGTATCCCACACTGTGTTTGCCTATGATTTTCTGTTTAACTGCGTCAACACCCATCTTCTGACTAAATCGGCGCTGACTGGCGATTTCGAATTTGACAAAGCACAGCTTTATCAAGCGTTGCAAGAAGGGCGTGCTTTCATTGGTTATGATATTCCTGGCAGTACGCGCGGTTTTCGTTATTCAGCCCAGGGGCAAAATGTCTCGGTCGTCATGGGAGAATCGATCCGGTTGGGGCATGGTGTGACGCTGCAAACGATGGCCCCCGCCCGCGCCCATATCAAGATTATTCGCTATGGAGAAGTCGTGGCCGAAGAAGCCAATACCGAAAATCTGACGCACGTTGTCCGCGAACCAGGCGCGTATCGCGCCGAAGTATGGCGGAATTATCGCGGTATCGAGCGTGCCTGGATTCTCAGCAACCCGATCTATGTTGAGCCAAACCCCGGAGGTCTGCGTGCCTGATCTACTTAGCCGCAGAACAAGGTGGGAGACAGCCTGTGCTAAAGCTTGATGATTTTCTGCATCTACCGCAGATCAGCACTGTTTTTAATGAAATCGTAACCGAAGGAACCGGGCTGATCATCGTTGCGGGACTCGATCCGCGTCCGGCAGTATCCGGCAGTCCTGGCGGTTTTCTGCCAAGCGGACGTTCAACGATCTTTCGTATCCTCGTGCGCGAAATTTTAACGGCCCAGCCTGACGCCGAGTGTATCGTGATTGCCAAAGACCGCGAAGCAGTGCGCGTCCCGCGCCAACTTCGCAGCCGGGTGAAATTCTGGATCGCTGGATCG
>JACRBK010000286.1 GCA_016234525.1 Chloroflexota bacterium | reverse complement strand
ATAAACACGGCCCCGCACAGACCCAGCAGGAAACTTACCGCATTCATGCTCAGGCTAAGCACGGCGGCCTGCCGGCCTGTCAGCGCGCCGCGATTGATCACGTATAAAAATCCAGCTTCGAACACCACCACAAAAATCTCACCTAACCCGATGGCTGCATAATCGTCCGAGAATAAGCGGCTAAATCCGAACCAGAGAATGGGCAGCGTGATCAGGCTGGCTATCGGAACCCACAACAGTCGCAGGTGTGGCAGCGAGTACCGCCACCAGTAGGGAATAGCGACCAGCGTTTCCGAAAGCAAGGTGAAGATCAATGCGAGGATAAACTCCCCCGTAATGACAATGATTTTTTCCCGAACTACTAACCCCGATTGAGTTACCGTCACCACAAAAACCGCGTCGAAATCGTGTTTTTCGAAGACTTTGCTTTCTCGCACACGATCTTCGAAGGTGATGACCAGCTTAAGATAACGGCCATAACCATAGGCCCGCGAGGAACAGCTATAGTCGCCGCACGTAAAACTTTGCCATGCAACTTCCTCCAAAGGGTGGCTTTGGGTGCAGGCTTTGTCCTCACAGATGATCAACTGCCCCTCGACAATGGGAACCCGGTCGATCTCATAATCGAACTCAAAATCGGCGCTGGGATGAGGCCCCGTATCGGCATGAAGAGTGGGCACAAATACCAGCGTGGCTGCACCAACGATCAACGGCAGGGAGAGATGCTTCAAAATTCCGAATAAGCCGAACAATCTGAGGTGGCGCATGGCATGACTCTCGACTTTTCTCCTGTTGATGACCGTGTAAGGCGACATTGATATTATGTCGCCTTACACGGTCAACGTTGAGCCTAGCGGTTCCAGTTTACGATCAAATTATCCTGCTCAATATAGCCCAATACGGCGATTGTGTTGCTCGTCCCATCGGTGATCCCGTTGGCCCGCAGTTGAACCGAGACGCCAAGCGCGGTGTTAAAGTTCGGCGCCGGAACCACCCCGATCAGAATGGCGATGATCTGGTTGCCGCTAGGAGAGACAATCCCGCCTGGAATCTTCGCCTCTTGAGCGGCGGGTTTGGAAACCAGCTTGTTCTGCTCGTCGATTTCCCATTCACCTTCGGGCAGTTGTACAAAACGGGCGACTTCCATGCCGGGGGTCAGCGTGCGGCGGCTGGGATAAAAGATGCTGATCGGAAGGGCGGCGGCGGCATCTGCTGGTTCTACTGTCACGTTATACAGCGCGCACCACCACGTTTCCTCCGCGACGTCGGGCAGGGGGGTATCCTCGGCAATCGGCAGGCGCTCGAAAGTGAACGTCACCGCCTCGTTGTAAGTGCCGGGCGGGACCAACATAAACACCCCCGTGTCTTCCACCGGAACCAAACCCGCTGTACCGTTTTCATCGACGGTGATACTGCCTGTTGCGGCCAGCGGTTCGAGTGTCGCTTCGACTACGCGGGCGCTGCTCTCTCCTTCTTCCCAACGCACTGCCGCCGGAACATTATAGGGAATAGCGGTAGTTTTCTCATCAAACGAGACCTGGAAGGTAAACGGCCCGATGATGGTATCGCGCGGCAGGGTGTCGAGTGTCCATGTCACTGTGCCGCCCGATTCGCCCCCATAGACTGCCGATTTGGGAGTCCAGAATACGTCTAAAAAAGTCGCTCCTTCAGGCAGCGCACTGGTAATGGTCAGGTTGGCGACCTCATCCGCGCCGGTTGCCAGCAGCACGCTGTAAAACACTGTGTTTTCAGGGCCGAGCACCCCGCTGCTTTGAATGGATACCGGGTCGGTAAAAGCGGGCGGACCTTCTTGGGCGTGTGCGGACGCGGATAATACCAGCAGGATGATCAACAAAACGGCGGTGAACTGTTTCTTTGGGGACATCGAGTTAATCTCCTCGGTCTAGAAAAAATCCATCAATCTCATAGAAGGTATTTGAAGTTCGTGTTAATGCCAATTTCAACTCACGGGGAGATCGGATATATAAAGAATATATTGTTATAAATAATTGAAAAAACGCTTGCCAGCGCGTCTATGCTTTGTAATTTTCTGTATAGAGTCAGAATAGAAGGAGGCAAGTCATGAGGCTGTATTTGCGCCACATTATAGTCTTGACTGCGATTGTGCTGCTGCTGGTCGGGGGTGTTATCCCTGCCAGCGCACAGGGGACAGGTGATAGCGATGGTGATGGCCTACCGGATCGTGTAGACCGCTGCCCCAGTGTGCCTGGCCCGCGTGAGAACAGCGGCTGCCCCTGGCCGGATACCGACGGCGATGGGCTGATTGATCAAGTCGATAAATGCCCGGATCGCGCCGGGCCGCGTGAGAACAGCGGCTGCCCGCTCGACCCGGCCCCTGCGCCACCCCCACAGGATACCGAGAGTGACCCTCCTGGTGAATCTGCTCCGCCGCAGCAGCCGGAACAACCCCCAGTCGAACCCACAGCCGTGCCGGTTGTGCTGCCCGATCTGCCCGTGGATGGGCCATGTCTGGTGGCGACGCAGGGGACAGACGGCGTGAATGTGCGCCAACTGCCTGTCAGCACCGCTGAGATTATCGGCAGCCTTGATCCGCTTCAGTTGTACGCGGTGCTGCTGCAAGTCCAGACGGAAGAAGGCGCGTGGTGGATGCTGGCGGGCGGCGGTTTTGTGGCCGATTGGGTGACGCGCGAGGGCGGAGAATGCGGCATATTGACCGGGCTGCTGCTGCCAGCCGTCCAAAAAGTGTGGTGGGCGGGCCATATTCCGTCGGTCGGTGAGTGGAGTGATCCGCATATCTGGGAATGGGGCGACCCGCATGTTCAGCCGTTTTTGGCGCAGTTCGACGCGGACGGCAATCTCAAAGAGAGCTGGGCTTTTGGTTGGACAGCGGACGGTCAGGCGGTGCTGCTGCCTGGCGACATCTCCGGTTTCGACCCACAGCCTGAACCTCCCGGCGAAGCTGTTGGTTTTGATCCACAGCCTGATCCCCCCGGCGAAGCCGTTGGCTTCGATCCACAGCCCGATCCTCCCGGCGAAGCTGTTGGCTTCAACCCACAGCCTGAACCCCCCGGCGAAGCTGTTGGCTTCAACCCACAGCCTGATCCCCCTCATGTGATGGTGTTTGTCCCACCGGGTGAGTCCGAAACACAGCATCAAGATTTGTACCGTAATGTGTGGGTTCTCGGCAGCGACTCGATGAACTCGTGTGACGGTTCCGTCAAGCCCGCTGATATGATGCTGGGGGATGGATCAGTAGTCCCTGGTGATGGTTCTGTCATGCCTGTCGAGTTCTGCGATGGATCGGTGAAACCGTCGTGGCTGCTCCCGGCTTCGGGTGATGAAGCGTCACCCGGCGATGGATCGGTCACGCCATCGTGGCTGCTGCCCGCGTTCGGTGATGGATCGGTGATGCCGTCCTGGCTGCTGCCCGCGTTCGGTGATGGATCGGTGATGCCATCCTGGCTGCTGCCCGCCTTCGGCGACGGATCGGTGATGCCGTCGTGGCTGCTCCCCGCATCGGGGGCTGATGGAACCGTCCTTTTGGGCGATGGATCGGTGAAACCGTCCTGGCTGCTTCCGGCAGTCGTTTTTCCTGGCGGGAGCGGAAAAACGTTAGGTTGTATGATCGACCCCGGAGCCGCTTCCCCGGCGGCCATGTGCATGTTCAGCGATGGGGATACGCTCGCGTTGTGTAACGTATCGCCGCAGGGCGCTTCCTGCGTGTATTCACAGTTTTAGTCTGATCGTGCTGATCGGCTTCCCCTCCGCCGCGCCCCTACGAAAAAATCGGGTCGGTAGCGGTCCCCTCTCCAACCATGTTGGAGAGGGGGTAGGGGGTGAGGTCACTTTTGACTTTTGCCCTCAACATCACCCGATTATTTGCTCCAACAGCATCCCTCAGACCATCCAGATTAAAATATCCTCGAAGCGATTCCCTCTGCCCCAGCCTGAACTTAGATGCGCTATACTATGGGCGGCTAAAGCAGAGAAGGAACCCCATGAACTTTACCGACGAACAATCCAACGCCATTTATACGTTTGATCGCCACCTGATCGTGACGGCAGGGGCAGGCAGCGGCAAAACCCGCGTGTTGGTCGAGCGGTTTATGGCCCTCTTGGGCCGCGAGGATCAGCCGTCGCTGCCGTCCATTGTGGCGATCACGTTCACCGAAAAAGCCGCCCGCGAAATGCGTGACCGGGTGCGCGGCGCAATCGAAAGCCGGATCCGCGCCGCCGTCGAAGTTCAAGATGAAGCCGCCCTGGAACGCTGGCAGAGCCATCAAGACGCGCTCACCCGCGCCCGAATTGGCACGATTCACGGGCTGTGTACGGCGCTGCTGCGCGCTAACCCTGCCGAAGCGGGTATCGATCCGCTGTTCGAGGTACTGGACGAAACCGAAGCCGCGCTGCTGCGTGATGACGCCATCGAGACGGCGCTGGCCCGGCTGGTATCGGAACGGCACGGCGCGTCGGCCCTGTTGGGCGCTTATGATCTGGCCCAGGTGCGCGAAGCGCTGCGCGCCTATCTTGTGCTGAGCAAAGCCCAGGAAATTCAACGCGCGCTGCCTGCTTCGCCAGAGGACCTGCTCGATCAGTGGCGCTCGATGTGGCAGGAATCCGCCGCTGTGTTGATGGCCCAGGTGCGCGAGGATGTTGATCTGCGCGCCGCGTTGGACGCTTTCGGGCCGGGTGATCTGCCGCCCATCGATAAAATATCGGATATGTGGCGGATCGTTCACGCGCATACCCCGGCATTATTGGGTGATTCCCCGGCGGCATTTTTAGACGCGGCGGGTGTGTTAGCCGGGCGGATCAATCTCCAGGGGGGATCACCAAAAGCCTGGGGCGATAAGGAACTTTTCGCTGAGTCGAAAGAGGCTCTCAAACTGATTCGCGAGCGCGCTAAAATGCTGGTGGATCTGCTTCCCCCGCTGAGTGATGACGATGCCGAGGCGGCGGAGTGGGTGTTTCACTGGGCGGCGGCGATCCAATGGGCGGCGGACATCTACCAGCAGATGAAGCAGGATCGCGGCGTGTTGGACTTTGACGATCTCGAAACGTGCGCGCGTGATCTGCTGGTCCATTATCCCGGCGCGGCGGCGCGTTATGCCGATCCAGTTTCCGGCGAATTTAAATATTTGCTGGTGGATGAGTTTCAAGACACCAACCAGGCGCAGCGTGACATTATCTATGCGCTGGCGGGGGTCGGGCGGCCCGGCTCCGATGGGCGGCTGTTTGTGGTGGGTGATCCCAAACAGAGCATTTACGCCTTTCGCGGGGCCGATGTGAGTGTCTTCGATGATGTGCGCGCCGATCTGGTCCGGCGCGGCGGCGCAGACCTGCCGCTTTCAATGTCGTTTCGCACGCATCATAATCTTGTGGCGACGTTTAACGGCGTTTTCGAGCGGATTCTCGCGCCAGGGCAGGGCGATTCAGCCTACCGGGTAGACGGGGGCAGCGCGGCTTATGAGGTGACTCTCGGCACGCCGCTGCGCGCCTTCCGCCCCTCTGATCCCACCAGCGCGCCCGATCATGACTGCCCGCTGACGTTGATCTTGATGCAGAAACCGGCGGATAAAACCATTGGCGCTGATTTCGACAGCGAAACACTGCGCCAGTGCGAAGCGTGGGCGGTGGCTTCTCATCTGCGACGGCTGGTGCAGGATCAGTCTCCAGTGTGGGATCGCAGCAAAAACACCTATCGCCCGGTTGGTTATGGCGATATGGCGCTGCTTTTCCAGTCGATGACCCACGTCCCGCTGTACGAGGACGTTTTCAAAGCGGCGGGTCTGCCTTATGTTACAGTTGCGGGGAAAGGGTATTATGATCGCCAGGAAGTGTGGGATGTGCTGAATCTGCTGCGCGCCCTGCACAACCCGGCGGACGATCTCTCATTGGCGGCGGCGCTGCGCTCACCGTTGTTTGGATTCAGCGACGAGGCGCTGCTGGCGCTGCGGGTTCTCTCTCTCCCTGAGGAGGAGCCGGGGACAAATCGGCCTCACCCCCTACCCCCTCTCCAACCGAGTTGGAGAGGGGACCGTGTGCCGGACTCTCCTGCTGCCGGGGGTGGGGCTGATTCTGCCAGGGCGCAGCAAGCAGCGCCCCTACAAGATCAGACGAGCGATGCGGATTCTCCCCCTTTCTCTGCGCAGCGGGGAAAGGGGGCTGGGGGGATAGGGGTAAATTTAGGCGAAGAGTCTCTCTGGCAAGCCCTCTTTGCTCCGGATCAGACTCCGCTTTTCCCGCCGGATGAAGCCGAAACGCGCTCGTTTGCCTGCCGTGTGCTAGATCGCCTGGTCGATCTGGCCGGGCGCACCACCGTTGCCGAACTGCTGGTCGAGACGTTAAACCTGACCGGCTATCTCGCGGCGCTGACCGGGTTGGCGGATGGTGCGCGGCGGCGCGGCAACGTCGAAAAGCTGATCACGGTGGCGCGCACGTCAGGCCGAGTCTCATTAGGCGCGTTTTTGGATTACGCGAGCGAACTGACGATCCGCGAAGTGCGCGAGGGGGAAGCCGCGCTCGAAGTAGAGGGCGCGGTCACGATCATGTCGGTTCATGCCAGCAAGGGGCTGGAATTTCCGGTGGTGGCGCTGGCGGATGCGTCGTGGTGGCATGGCAATGTACGCGAGCCGGTTTTTGGGCTGGATGCTGGAATCGGCCCGGTGTGCAAACTGCCGGTGACTGATCCCGATGAAAAACGCCCGACCTTCGCTGGAGATTATGTCAAACAGCAGGCCGAGCGCCGCGATCTGGCGGAACGCCGCCGCCTGCTGTATGTGGGGGCGACGCGCGCCCAGGACACGCTGATCGTCAGCGGAACGTTGGGGCGGCGCGGCGGGGGATCGTCGTGGCTGCGCCAGTGGTTAGGCGCGTTGGATGTGGTCGAAAATGAGTTAACTCCATCGCCAGAAGCGCAGGTGATCTCCCAGGCATGGGGCCGCTGCGCCCTGGTGATCCCTCCGCTAGAGGCGCTGCCCGATCAATTTATGGCACGCCCAGCATTAGGCTGGCAGACCCCGCCGCTGGAAGGGATCAATCCGATCCTGCCGCCGCTGCTGGCGGCTGTGCCAGTGGATCCACTGGCCCCGACACGTTTTCTGGCCGCGACCCATATCAGCCGGTTGGGGCGGGCCGTGTTCGATGATCCCGCCGCGTCACAAGATCGGCTGTGGCAATTGGCGCTGCACGACTTCCCCGATCCGATACGCCCGCTCCCGGCACGATCCGGCGGCGCGTGGGAAGCGGGGCGGCTGGTAGGGACCATCGTCCATCAAGCGCTGCGGGCGTGGCTGCTGCCGGGTAATACGCCGCGCGCCACCCTGATCGAACGTTTGCGGACCTACGCCTGGGAAAACGGCTTGAGCGACGACGATCAGATTACTGCCATCGTGAACAAAGCCTTCGAGTTGTTAGATAAGTTCGATCACAGCGAAATTCGCCAGCGGATCGAACGGGCCGAGCGCACCCGGCAGATGTACCGCGAACTGCCGTTTATGGTCCGGTGGGGCGAGCGCACGGTGTCGGGGCGGATCGATCTGGTTTATCACGATGGGCAGCGCTGGCATGTGTTGGACTACAAAACGGCCCAGGTCGGCTCTCATCACCGGGCAGATGCACATGCTCGGCGTTATTATCTACAAGTAGGGATTTATGCGCGTGCGCTCGAAGCCGCTACCGGACAAACGCCGCTCACGTGGTTATATTATATTCACCCGGCCCGGCTGGTCGCGGTGAATCAGGATCAGTGGCGGCCTGTGTTAGCGGCGCTGGGGCAGGCATAGGTATCAGAATGAGATTCATGAGACTACGGCGGGTCATTTTGGCGCTGGTTCCGGCCTGGATGCGACCAGAGGATCGGGTGCTGCGTTACGTGCTGCGGCAGGATCGCGGATCGTCCAACCGCGTCACCCGGCATACGATCCGGCTGGGCGGAGGCGGCCTTGTGATCGCTGTCGTAGCGATGAGCGCCCTCTCGTACCAGACCGGCAGTCCGTTAGGGATGGCGCGCCCCGGCGGATCGGCGTTGTTCAGCGTGTTATATTTCCCGCTGGTGATGGTACAGGTCGCGGCGCTGGCGTTTGCGCTGTTCTCGACCTCCTATCTGATCGTGTCGGAGCGCGAGCGCGGCAACTGGGAAGACCTGAAGATCACCTGGGGTGGGGCGGAAAAACTGGTGCGGGCGCGTTGGATCGCGGTGTTTTATCAGGTGCGCGGGGCGCTGATCATTGTGGGCGCGGCGCGGTTGATCTTCGCCGGGCTGATGCTGATCGATCTCACTCGCTACCAAGGGTATTATCTGGATTTTTATGTGGATGGTGTTGAACCCGCCGTGAATATCAATGTGGCGGTGGGGTTGGTAGGCGCGCTGTTGGCGGCGAGTCTGCTGCAATTCCCGGTGTGGATCGGCCTGAACGCGGCGCTGGGGCTGCTGCTCTCGACACTCGTCCGGCGGCGGGCGACTGCAATCCTTTTTCCGCTGGTGGCTTTCGGGCTGGAACTGATCGGCTGGGTGTTTTTCATGAGCGCCGGAGCCGATGTGCTGGACGCCCGGCTGAACACGGTGGCTTATACCGATTTCCCCTGGCTCAGCCTGTTTGGGATGGGCACGCTGGGTGATCAAAGCCTGCGCCTGATGGATTTGCAGACCTCCGCGCAAATGTGGACCGAAGTCGATTACGGCGTATTTTTGGGCGGGGCGCTGCTGATCGCCTTGTTGATCGAGGCCGGGTTAGCAAATCTGTTGTTCTGGCAGGCGATCCGGCGGGCATCCGCCCCGGCGCGAGAATAATGTTAGGCACACCCGCGCTGTCTTGTATTGCTGTTTTCTGGGCCGATCTCTTTAACCTGTTTGGGCGGGTTTGTTATTAAGCTTCCTCAAAACGGAACAGGGAATAATCCTTACACTGAATCATTGTCTTCAACATCTCGACCAAAGTAACGGTTAAACGCTATACGCATCAGATAACCAGTATCAGGGTGATATTTTCTTGCTCCACCACTGATTTCTGTAGAGAGCTGTTTAGGTTCCAGGTACGAATAGCCCCGTATCTCTTGTTCTAAAACGTGAGGCTCCAGATAATCATGAGAACTGACATTCTCAGTCGTATGAGCTTTCAAAATACGATCTAATTGATTGTGATCAATATCGAGTTTGACAAAGGCACATAGAGCAATATTGGGCAGATGCGACTCTAAGAATAATGACAAAATTCTGAAGGATGAGACTTTGTAATGCTGATCTTCCCTCAGGGCAAGTTCTTCTATAAGGCCGCGTTTAAAACAGATTTCCAGCGGATTGCTTCCCTTAGAGCTAAAGTCACCTTCGTCTACCTGTTCTGAAATCGAAAATTGCCAGGTTCCGCGATGGATGCCTTTTTTGCGCTGTGTAATTAAGAACAGGTCGTCCTGAGTGAATACGATGATATGTAACACAAAAATGTTGGCGAAAGTCACCCTAAGCTCATCATCTGAGGCATCATATATTCTTCGAATGAAACGTTTTCGAGCTTCCACCTCTTTTCTTAGCTTATCCCAGTAAAACTCAACCACGCTGAACTTTGTTTCTTGTATTTTGATGTGGAGCCTTTTGCCCACAGGCAAAAAATCTACAATCGAATATTTGGCTCCATCAAATTCTAAGCCCAGCCGGTCTTTGTTTTTCTTGAAAAATTCTAAGTATGCCTCCTCATATTCATTCGGTTTTACGAAAATTTCATTGTCAAAATCAACTGAGACATCAGATATTAACCATCCATGCGTCAGATCGGGAGCTTCATAGATCGAAATAGCAGACCAGGCTCTTTTGCCCGTAAGGTTTAGAGATTCAAGAAATGAATCAACCGGCACGGTAGGAACAGGGGAGATTTGATTTTTGGTTACTGGTACTACTTTTGACGCTGGTTCCTGAGCATTGGGACAGGGTGTTCTTTGATGCGAAAGTGGTTCTGGCGGGGTCGATGGAACTTTAGATAATTGGTGACGTATGGCTCCGCCTAGTTTCGTTATTCCTTTTTCGACACCGCTTGTCATATCGATAATTTGATCTTTGGTTAATTTCGGTGGCAAATCAGTTTTTCCTCGAACCAGTACACCGATAGTTTGTTTCTGAAGCCGCCGGGCTTCTTCAAATTCCGCCTGACAATAAGGCGAAGAAACTGAGTCGTTAGATAACAAATAAATGAAAATGACGCTCTTATCTATGTGGTCAAGGATAACTTCCCACCAGGGATCTCCACCGGGGATGTTTTTGTCGTAAAAAATATCACAATCGAGGTAAATTTCACGCAAGGAATCAATGAGTGGTTCTGCAATCAAACTGTCTACTCTTGAGTAGCTAACAAAGAATTCCATTGACATTGAGCTACATCCTTATCAATATAGAATTAAATTAAAATTCATTGTAAGCGATCCCTATCGTTTTGAGCAATTAAAAGAAGCGTGAGATCATATAAGAGCATAAAGTACGAGAAATGGTTATTATGCGAATCATAATGCGAGATTATCGGACCGATGTTAACCCTGTTCTTTATAAGCTCAGGTGCGAGGACTCATGACGACTGAATCTGAAAATCACCCCGAAAAGACAGGTTATACCCCCACCCGGCGCGAGACCTGGGCCTACCGGATCGCGTTGGGAGCGATGGCCGTTTTTACCGTGATGGGCTTTTACCTGTTTTATAACCCATCTGATGCGCTGGAAACTGCCTATGTACTGATGCTGATCGTCACGCTGGGGTTGGGGCTGCTGGCGGGGATCGTGGCGGTATACAGCTAACGCCGCGTGGAGACGCGAAAAACCACCGGCTGCCAGATCAACCAACCGTCCGGCGTGGTGAAGGGGCGCAGAGAGGCGCGGGCGGCAGCCTCAAACGCGGCGCGCCGATCCTTATTCATCGCTTGAATTTCCTCAAAACGATCAGTGCGCGCCCGCCAGAACGCGAGATATTGATCAGGATGCAGCGGGATTTTGAGCGGAGCGACTTCGACGGCATCATCCACGATCAGCCGGGCTTCTGCCAGCCGTTCACGGTAATCGTCCACATCTTGCAGGTGATCGGTCCACAGCGGCGCGAATGTGTCGAGCCGCGCCCGCAGCGCCGCCAGCCTTTCGTCCGGCGCATCGACGGCGTGATCAGCCAGTAGATCGGATAACCCCAGGCTGATCGAATCCTCCGGCCCCCATTCCTGGATCACCAGCCGCCCT
>JACRBK010000268.1 GCA_016234525.1 Chloroflexota bacterium | reverse complement strand
GTTGCCACGCCGCGCCAGTTGATGTGGTGGAAATTTCGTAAACATCGGATCGCCGGGTTCAGCGCGATCGTCCTTTTTATCTTCTACTTTATTGCCTTGTTTGCCGATTTTTTCTGCCCATATGATCCGATTGCGTTCGACGCCAAACACAAGTTTGTCCCGCCGATGGCGATCACCTTTATCAATGCCGAGGGAGATTTTTCGCTGCGGCCTGGGGTTCATGGTCTTATTATGAACAAAGACCCTGAGACCCTGCGGATCACGTACCAGACCGATAAATCAACATGGTATCCCCTTCATTTTTTCGTAAAGGGCCGATCCTACAAACTCCTATGGTTGATCGACACGGATATTCACATCTTCGGATTGGGAAAAGACGCCGGAGATCATAAAATTTTCCTCCTGGGGTCCGACCGGTTAGGGCGCGATATGCTCTCCCGAATCGTTACCGGAGCCAGAATCTCGCTGTCGATTGGGCTGGTGTCTGTCTTTTTGAGCCTGACGCTCGGTATCGTGCTTGGTGGTATATCGGGTTATTACGGGGGATGGATCGATAATGTTATTCAGCGCGTCATTGAGTTTCTGCGATCTATCCCGACTCTGCCGCTTTGGATGGCGCTAGGGGCCGGGCTGCCGCTTGAATGGTCGCAGCAGCAGCGTTTTTTTGCGATTACCATCATTTTGTCCGTTGTGGGCTGGACCATTCTGGCGCGACAGGTGCGCGGGCGTTTTTTGGCGCTGCGCACAGAAGATTTTGTGCTGGCGGCGCGCTTGAATGGCGCGCGCGATCTCCGTATCATCTTGCGCCACATGGTTCCCTCGTTTACCAGCCACATTATCGCTACTGTCACGTTGTCTATTCCGGGGATTATCCTGGCTGAAACCGGGCTGAGCTTTTTGGGCCTGGGATTGCGCGACCCTGTGATCAGTTGGGGCGTTTTGCTCAAAGAAGCTCAGAATATCCGTACCGTTGCGTTGGCCTCCTGGCTGCTGCTGCCCGCTCTCGCTGTTGTGATTACTGTACTTGCCTTCAACTTTTTGGGTGATGGTCTGCGGGACGCTGCCGATCCTTTTAATCGTTAGGAGCCAACGTTGATGTCAGATGTTTTATTAGAAGTCAAAGATTTACACGTCAACTTTTTTCTGACTGAAGGCATCGTTCGTGCGGTGAATGGCGTCAATTTCCGCATTGAACGGGGCAAGACGCTGGGGGTAGTGGGCGAGAGCGGCTGTGGAAAAAGCGTTACTGCCCGCGCCATTTTGAACATGGTACGCCCCCCAGGACGGATTGTTTCAGGCGAGGTCAACTATTATGGCGATCCCAAGTCGCCGATCGACCTGGCCCGGCTTGATCCAGGCGGGAAAAGGATTCGACAGATTCGGTGGGGCGAAATCGCCATGATTTTTCAGGAGCCAATGACATCGCTCAGCCCGGTACACACCATTGGCAACCAGATGATTGAGACGATCTGCCTGCATCTGCATGTGAGCAAAAGGGAAGCGGCGCAGCGTGCCGTTGATCTCTTGAGCCGGGTCGGGTTGGCCCAGCCAGAGCGTTTGCTTAACCGCTACCGGCACGAACTTAGCGGTGGTATGCGGCAGCGCGTCATGATTGCGATGGCGCTGTCGTGCAACCCCAAACTGCTGATCGCTGATGAGCCGACAACCGCTGTCGATGTGACCACTCAGGCGCAGATTCTTAACCTGATGCGCGATCTTCAGCAGGAGTTCGGGATGGCGATTCTGTTTATTACCCATGCGCTGGGGGTGATCGCGGAGATGGCGGATGATGTGGTGGTGATGTACCTGGGCGAAGAAGTCGAAGTGGCTGACGTGGATACCCTCTACTATAACACCGGGCATCCCTATACTCAGGCGCTTTTGCGCTCGATCCCGCGCCATGATACCAAACTCAGCCGCCTGGAAGCTATCGAAGGCAATGTGCCTGATCCCTTAAACATGCCCGAAGGCTGCAAATTCCATCCGCGCTGCCTCCATTATGTCCCCGAACGCTGCATTGATCCGGCATTGGAGAAAATCTCCGGCCAGCATTGGGTGAGATGTACCCGCGTCCATGAAATTAAGCCGCAGCTTTTACAGACGGAGCACGCCGAATGATCCCTCAAGACAACGATACGCTGCTGCGCGTTAGTGGTTTGAAAAAGTATTTTCCGATCTACAAACGCGGCGTTTTTCATAAGAATGTGACGAATTACGTCAAAGCGGTTGATGACGTTAGTTTTACTATCAAACGCGGCGAAGTCTTGGGGCTGGTCGGCGAAAGCGGCTGCGGCAAAACGACGACGGGTCGCGTTATTTTGCGCGCCGAAACACCAACCGAAGGCAGCATTATTTTTCAGGACAAAGAAAAAGGAGAGGTTGATCTGGCGCTGCTGGGGCGTGATCAACTACGCGGAATCTGGCGCAATATTCAGCTTATTTTTCAGGACCCCTATTCGTCACTCAACCCGCGCATGACACTAGAGCAGATCGTGGGTGAGCCGCTGCGTAATTACCGGCTTGGAAGTGGGAGTGCGCTGCAAGACCGGGTCGCCGAGCTGTTGGGCCTGGTTGGGCTGCGCCCGGAATATATGTCGCGGTATCCCCATGCGTTTAGTGGTGGGCAGCGCCAGCGGATCGGGATTGCCCGCGCGCTGGCACTCAATCCCCAGATGATCATCTGCGACGAGCCGGTTTCGGCGCTCGATGTTTCGATCCAGGCGCAGATTTTGAATCTGCTGCAAGATCTACAGGCTCAGTTTCAACTGACCTATCTTTTCATTTCGCACGATCTAAGCGTAGTGCGGCATCTGTGCGACCGGGTCGCTGTGATGTATGTCGGCAAAATTGTTGAAATCGCCGACACGGAGGACCTGTTTAACCATATTCAACATCCGTATACGGCGGCGCTGTTATCCTCCGTCCCGGTGCCTGATCCGAGGGCGAGGCGTCAGCGTGTCCCGCTGATTGGGGAAGTTCCCGATCCGGCTAATCCGCCGAGCGGCTGCTATTTTCATCCGCGCTGCCCGTTTGCCAAAGCGCTTTGCAAAACTGACGCACCCCAGCTGCGCGAAACACAGCCGGGTCATTGGGCGGCCTGTCATTTTTCGGAGGAGTTAGGGCTGAAAGCTTAATCTTAGAGGGTTAAATCAAAGGGGATTCCTTGATGAAAATAATGCTGCTCTTTCCCCCCAACTGGACACCGAGTATGCCGCATCTGGCCCTGCCGACGCTGACGGCCTACCTGCGAATGCACGGTGTAGAGGTTATTCAGCGCGATCTGAACGCCGAAGTGTTTGACGAAATTCTCACGCGCCGCTATATGAAAAACGCCGTCGCCCGGCTGCGCCAGGATTATGGCCCCAATGCCAGCCGGAAACCTCCCAAGCGAGCACACCCGCCTCGCGAGCGGATTTTGTGGGCGATCAATGAGGGGCCACGCCTGGCGGCTGAGGTGCAGAAAGCCAAACAGGTGATCCGCAGCCGCGCTTTTTTTGACGGACCTACCAGCTTAAAAGCGTTTATGACGGTTATCCAGTGTCTAGAGATTGCCTCGCTGCCCTATTTTCCGGCTTCGCTGCATCTGCAAAGTTATATCTCGGCCTATCCGGTCGATAACAGCGCCGCGATATTGGCGGGGGTCAAAGATGAGGATCACAATATCTTCCTTGAGCTTTACCGGCACGGAATTCTAGAGGACATCCGGCGCGAGAAACCCGACGTAATCGGTATCTCTATTCCGTCGATGCCGCAAATGTTGGCAGGAATGACGCTGGGGTATCTGATCAAAGCTGAAGCGGGAATCGACTGCCATGTGACTATTGGCGGGCCGCATATCACCATGCTCCGTGACGAACTGCCAAAAGTACCGGCTCTGTTTGACCTGTTTGACAGCGCGGTGGTCTTCGATGGCGAAGTACCGCTGCTGCAACTGGCTGAAGCACTGGCAGGAGATCACGATCTCTCGCACGTTTACAATTTGATCTACAAAGAGGGCGACGAAATCCGCGTAAATGATCGTAAGCCGCCGGAGAAAATTCGGGATTTGCCGCTGCCTGATTTCGACGGCCTGCCTTTGGATCGTTATCTGGCCTGCGAACTGGTACTGCCGCTGCTGACGGCGCGCGGCTGTTATTATGGCAAATGCGCCTTCTGTAATGTCGGTTATGGTGAGCCGGAAGCGTTCAGCCAGTTGGGGGCGGAACAGCTCGCCACGCAGATGATCGCGCTGTACGAAAAGTACGGCGCAAGTCGCATCTTTTTTGCCGACGAAGCGGTAACGCCGCGCAATCTGCGTAATCTCTCACCCATTCTGGAAAAAGCCAACACGCCTATTCAATGGGGCGGCTGTGTCCGCTTCGAAAAAGTGATTTCCTCCGATCTGCTTCAGAGTATGGGGCGCGGTGGGTGTACGATGCTGCTGTTTGGCCTGGAGAGCGCGTCGGAGCAGGTGATCCAGTTTATGGAGAAGGGTACCGAACTGGAACACATGAGTCGAATCCTGCATGAGAGTCATGCCGCAGGCATCTGGAATCACACATTTTTCTTCTTTGGTTTCCCCGGCGAAACAATCGAGTTTGCGCAAGAGACCGTCAATTTCCTGTATCAACACAAACCGCTGATTCACTCGGCAGCATTGGGTACCTTTTTAATGGAACGCGATTCCCCGGCCCATCGTTTCCCCAGCGCATACAAAGTGAAACGTATTATCGAGCCGGAGGATAAAGACTTGGCGATTTATTTTGATTACGAAGTGGAGCAGGGCATAGATGCGCATCTGGCGGACGTGGTGATGGAACGGCTGACGGACACACTGCCCGACAAACCGTTCCCCCAGTTTTACGCCAATGACGTGTATCGTTTTCTCTATGCGTGCCATCTCAAGGCGCGTGGTGAAACTATGCCGCCCTGGATCGCCGTGTAACCTATTTCGACGAGCGTGGTGGGCAGCACGAGTCACGAATGATGACTTCTGTTGCCAGCGTGACCTCGCGTTTCGCTCGTTCGGGATGCGCTATTTGCTGAAGGAGAATGTTTACCGCTTCGCGTCCCATCTGGTCAAGCGGTTGGCGTACTGTCGTCAGCTTAGGATAAATCAGGGACGCCTGCGGAATATCATCAAAACCGACCAGGGATATATCTTCGGGGACACGTAACCCATGTTCCCGGATCGCTTCGATAGCACCAAAAGCGGAGAGGTCGTTCGCCGCAAAAATCGCGGTGGGAGGGTCTGCGAGCGCTAACATTTTTTGAGTTGCCACATAACCGCCCTGTTCGCTGAAACTGCCGTCCAGGATGATCTCTTCTTGTAACGGAAGGTTATGATCAGATAACGCGGCGGCAAACCCGGCCAGGCGCTCACCGGTGCTGTTCAATCCCGCCAGCCCGGATATAAATCCGATGCGCTGGTGTCCGAGTTCGAGCAGATATTGGGTTAACTCATACGCTCCTTGCCAGTTGGTCGCGCTCACAAACGAGCCTTTAGGAGATTTATCTAATTGGTCAATGACCACATACGGGAAGTTCTGATCGTGGAGGGTATCCAGGTAAGACGTAGAAATCAGTGGTACGACCAGCAGCAGGCCGTCCACACCGCTGTTCATAATGGTAGCCGCATAATGCGATTCTTTGCTGTTGTGACGGTGGGTCGTATAAAGAATCAGGTTGTAGTCTGACTCTGCCAGGGCTTCATCGACGCCACGCAGAATCTCACCAATGTAGCTGTTGCCCAGCCCAGGAACCAGAACGCCAATTAAGTTAGAACGCCCGCCTGCCAGACTGCGCGCCTGTTGGTTCGGCACATAACCCAGTTTTTCAGCGGCACGCAGCACTTTTTCTCGCGTGCTAGGTTTGACAAATTCGAAGCCAGTCAAAGTACGAGACACGGTTGAATAGGAGACCCCTGCCTCGTGCGCGACATCGTAGATAGTGGGTAT
Organism: Chloroflexota bacterium; assembly: GCA_016234525.1. Taxonomy (GTDB): domain Bacteria; phylum Chloroflexota; class Anaerolineae; order Aggregatilineales; family Aggregatilineaceae; genus JACRBK01. The sequence continues at coordinate 1,059 of JACRBK010000268.1, read as the reverse complement.
GGGCGATCTTTTATCTTCCCTGTTCATAGGGGTTTGCAGTCCGTTTTTAAACTATGAATCCAAAAGCGGATAGTAACCTGTTGATGCAATTTACTACTATACCAGAAATTACGCACTAATTCGCATTAAAGTTTGAAAAAAAGGAAGTGGATGATGGATCAGACTTTTAAGAAGCGGCGAAATCCTGAAGACGGTTATGAACTCTGGCTGCGTTATGAGCCGATTGTGCCCGGACCCATTTTGACAGAGTATCGCGCCGCTCTCACCCAGATCGTTATTGGGACATTGTCTGCCACGCTAGAAGCAGCGCGCGAGGAGCTTACGCTGGCCCTGGAGAGGATGCTTGAGACTTCTATCCCAATACTAGAACAAATCGAGCAAGATGGTACCCTGATCATCGGCACTCCGCACAGTTCCGCCCTGGTGGCAGAGGTGCATCTTCAAGAAGAACTACTTGAGGCCGGTGACGAAGGTTTTGTGATCATTCGCCAACCTGTCCGCGACAGAGATTGTATTGTGATCGCTGGCAACACAGACGTGGGTGTGTTATACGGCGTGTTTCATTTTTTAAGGCATCTCCAAACCCATCAACCGCTCCACTTTTTGAGCGTGATCAGCGCCCCAAAAATCAAACACCGGCTGCTCAATCACTGGGATAATCTGGATCGCACAGTCGAGCGCGGTTATGCTGGATTCTCGCTGTGGGACTGGCACAAACTGCCTGACTATCTCTCTCCGCAGTACAAAGATTATGCCAGGGCCAATGCCTCGATTGGGATCAATGGCACCGTGCTTACGAATGTTAATGCCAATGCTCTTATCTTGACGAGACAATATCTGATCAAGGTCGCGGCTCTGGCGGATGTGTTCCGGCCTTATGGAATTCGGGTCTATCTTACGGCACGGTTTAGCGCGCCCATCGAGATCGGCGGGCTGAAAACAGCCGATCCCCTTGATTCTGCCGTGATCGCTTGGTGGAATACAAAAGCCGCCGAGATCTACGAATTTATCCCTGATTTTGGGGGATTCGTCGTTAAAGCGAATTCGGAAGGCCAACCC
>JACRBK010000040.1 GCA_016234525.1 Chloroflexota bacterium | reverse complement strand
CGTGAACGCGAACGCTCTCTATCTGACCGATGCTGCCGCTGAGGTGTTTATCTATCGCGGCGATGCGGCGTTTTTCGAGGCGCGCTGGGGTATTCCGGCGGGCGAAACGGATCATGTCATGGCGGCAGAAGCGCTAGCGGCGCACCTGGGCGGCGAAATTACCTCGTTTGAGGGGCAGGCCGCGATCCCGGTGCTGCTGCCGCTGCGCGAAGGTCGCCAGGGAATCGTGTATCTCGCTCAGGTGGGCGAGGGTGAATGGTTGATCCTATCGGCCAGTGCATCCACCGACCAGTTTGAGGCGTATGTGACCAACGTTTTTGAACCACTGCTGCTGTCATTAGAGATTGTGCCAACGCCAGAATCCTGACGGCGAGGGTAATCCAATTCAGAAAAAATAATCATGGGCGGCTTGCCAGGGCCGCCCAGTTGTCTTAGATTTAAGATAGATAACGACGTTTTTACCACTCGATAACCTTGTTGTAGTTCAGTCTATGTTATAATAACGAACGCTGCAATCTAGCCCTGTAAGAAATGAGCCGCAGGTGGAAAATTAACGGTGTCTAGAGGCTTAGCTACTAATCTGATTGCCCTGGCTACGGTGGGCATTTTAATTGCCTTGATCGGGCTGGTCACGCTGTCTGCGTCTCAGTTGGTCAACGAGACAGTCAACGACCAGTTTAAATCCCAAGAACTACAACTTGTGGGGGCATTGGCCCAACAAACCGAGGCGGATTTCGACAGCTTAAATTCCGATATCTTGGGGGTGTCGCTGCAATCCGCTATGACGACAACCTCTCCGCGTGTGCGTGAAGAGGCCCTGGCGCTGATGGCCGAACATGCTGCGCTGCGTCCGGGGGTGATCACCAGCATGGTGATCTTCGATCATCGCGGCGATCCACGTTATGGCTGGCCGGAGTCATTCCAACAGATGATTGATGCAGACGGACGGCTGCCTTACAGCCCGCCGTCGAGTATCCTCGAAGAAACACGTGCCGGAAATTACGTCCAGCTTGATATTCTGCTCACCAGCGCTTCGCACATCGACAAAGCCGAAGGCACTTTTTTACTCATCGCCCCCATTCTGAACGATTTACGGAAAACCGATCTGGTCATTTATGAACTCGATCTGGATGCCCTGTTTAATGAAATTTTGGGCGTGATTGAAATGGACGAGCGCGGCCAGCTTTGGGTATTAAACAGCATCGGCGAAGTTCTGTTTCAGGCAAACGACGCGATTCCGATTGACTCACTGCTGGAAAAACTTTCGCTGGCGTCGGTGTTTAGTTTCCGGCAGGCCGAAGCGACCACTTACACAGTAGGAAGTGATGAACGCTTGGGCATGATCGCCCCTATTCGCACGCGGGGCGACAATATGGTCATTATCCTGAGCCGCGAAACCAGCGCGGCGGTCGATCAGGTTGAATCAGACTTGCGGCAGATTTTCGCGCTGTCTGCCGGGGCGATTGTGATTATCGCGGCGATGGCGCTGCTCGTGCTGCGTTACATTTCACGCGAGGCACAGCGCCGCCAGCAGGAAATTCAGCGCCGCCAGACCGCCCGTACTTTGCTCGAAATATCGCGGGCGCTTAATTCGACGCTGGATCTGGAAGACGTGCTGCGCCGCATTATGGGCGAACTGGCGGGGATCGTGCCGTATGACAGCGCGGCGGTCTTTTTAATGGACCGTTCCAAACTGATGGTCGCGGCCCATCGCGGGTTGGATGTCTCAGAACACGAGGTCGCCGAATTTGATCTGGACGAGGCGCAGGCTGCCAATCAAGTGATCCAGACGGGCCGCCCGCTCGTCATTCCCGATACGCAGCTCGACGAACGCTGGAAAACCCTATCAAGCAGCAGTCCGATTCGTTCGTGGATGGGTATTCCGCTGCGCGTGCGCGATAAAACAGTGGGCGTGTTGAATATCAACAGTCACCAGGTGGCCCGGTTCAGCCCGGAAGAGATCGAATTGGCCGAGGCGTTCGCTGATCAGGCCAGTGTAGCGCTGCAAAATGCGCGCCTGCACGAGTTTGAAGTCAAACAGATCGAGCAGGAACTCGTGATCGCTCGTGATATTCAAACCAGCCTGCTGCCGTCGGCCCCTCCGCAAATGGATCAGCTTGAGATCGCGGCCTATACGCTCCCGGCCCGGCAGGTGAGCGGCGACTATTTCCAATATTTGCCTATGCCCAACGGCCAGTTAGGGATCGCGGTGGGTGACGTAAGCGGCAAGGGTATTCCGGCGGCGCTGTTGATGGCGGTGATCACCACTGCGCTGCGTGATGAAGTCGCCCGTAATGCCCGGCCCAGTGATTTGCTGAGTTCGCTCAATACGCGCCTGTTGGAGCGTATGAAGAATACCCACGTCAACAGTGCCTTGATGGTCGGTGTTTTTGACCCGCCTACACGCCACTTTGAAATGGCGAACGGCGGTATGGTTCAGCCCTATGTGAGCAGCGGCGAAGCGTGGTCGTTCGTGCCGGTGGGAGGTTACCCGCTTGGCCTGTCACAGCGTATGGCCTACGATTCCAAGACGGTGACGCTTGCACCGGGATCGCTGTTGTTGGTGGTGACGGATGGCGTTGTCGAAGCGCAAAATACAGCGGGCGAGATGTATGGGTTTGAGCGGCTGGAAGAACTGTTGAACGGCCTGCCTAAGGGCATTACCGCGCAGGGCTTGATTGATGCAGTGATGGCAGCGGTGCGCGTTCACCTGGGCGACCAGGAGCCGCAGGACGATGTAACACTGCTGGCGATCCGTTCATTAGAGATCATCGCCCCGAAGCTCGTAGAGACTGCCGGGTCGTCAGCCGCCAGTCAAGATGAAAAAACGGATTCGGAAGCGGCTGAAACCGCGACCGGACAAGAAACTGCCGCAGAGGTCCCGGCCATTGTGGCCTCATTAGAATCAACCAAGGGGGATTAGATTATGTGGCGTGCATCGAAGTCCTTCATGCTGTACCGGGTGCTGGTGGCTGTCTTGTTAGCGGCGGTTTTGCTGGCGGCCTGCGGCGGAGATGATGACGACGAGAAACAAGATAACAAAGAACAAACCACGCTGAATCCCGATTTTAAACTGGGGTTGGTGACGAATGTGGGCGGCACGATCTCCGATGGCGGCTTTAGCGAAAGCGCGCACCTGGGGGCGACTCGCGCCGCAGCGGATTTGAAGCTGGATTACGCCTACGGCCTTTCTAGAGATGATCAAGATTATGCCATCCAGCTTGACCGGCTGATTGGTGAAGGCCGCAATATCATTGTGACGGTGGGCTTCCCGATGGAGGCTATCACGTATGAATATGCCACGAAACACCCAGAGGTCTATTTTATTGGGGTAGATCACAGCTACTCCGATCAAGAAGAAATCCCCGCCAATCTGATCGGCCTGCAATTTGCCGAAGACGAAGCCGCATTTGTGGTGGGAGCATTGGCCGGGTTGATGACCGAATCGGATACTGTCGCAGTGATCGGCGGCATCGAAATTCCCCCGGTGGTCAAGCTGGCCGAAGGGTTTCAGAACGGCGCTAAATACGTCAATCCCGATGTCAATGTGATCATCGTTTATACCGGCACGTTCGGCGATCCTGAAAAGGGCACAGAGACCGCCCAGGATTTTATTACTCAGGGCGCCGATGTGATTTTCGGCGCGGCAGGCCCGACGGGTTATGCCGGGATTCAATATGCGGCCCGGCAGGGCGTGTGGGTGATCGGTGTGGACCAGGACGAATGGCGCACGAATTTTCGCGAGGGGTCGCTCGAAGGCTCAGATTTTGTGCTGACCAGCGCGCTCAAGCGGGTGGATAACGGCGTGTATCAGGCGATCCAGAACGTGGTCAGTAAACAAGCAGTGGGCGGGCTGCTGACCCTTAAGACGGTCGATTGTGGTGTGGGTTATGCGCCATTCCACCAAACGGAAGAAAAAGTTCCGGCGAATACCAAACAAATGATGGAAGCGATCTGGCGGGCGCTGGCAGCAGGTACCCTGCAAACCGGCGCGCAGTTTACTTCGACCACCGCGCCCGAATCTCTGGCTGAAGGGGCAATGCCCGATGTGCCAGCCGATGCGCCGCAGTTGAGTGATTGTGAGAATTAGGGTAATCACATGGCAGAAAATCTCTCTTCTCCTGACAACGTAGAACTGCATTTGCCAAGTGTTTTAGGCTATGAGAAAATTGCCCGGCGCGCCGCAGAAGCCGTCGCCGAGCAAATGGACTTTGCGCCTGAGCGTATCGAAGACTTAAAAACAGCCGTCGCTGAAGCGTGCATGAATGCCATTGAGCACGGCAACAACGAAAATCGGGCGATTCATGTTACAGTACAGATGTTGATTATGCCCGATAAACTCGAAGTGCGTGTCGCCGATGTGGGACACCATACCATGCCGGATCAACTGCCGCCGCCGGGCAGCGGTGATATGCGCGGCTGGGGGATGTTTTTTATCCAAAATCTGGTGGACGAAATGCAGATCACTCGCCTGCCCGATGGGGGGAATGAAGTACGCATGACGCTGTATCTCGCGCCTCAGTCCGAAGAGTCGGAGGCAGACGGCAGCGACAGCCAACCCTCTCCCACCGAGACATCTCCTACGGCAGTGCTGCCTGTTGAGACGAAACCCTCAACGGTGCTGCCCGTCGAAGAAAAACCCTCGGCGGTGCTGCCTCGTGAGGAAAAACCCTCGGCGGTGCTGCCTGTCGAAGCCAAACCTTCGGCGATTTTGCCTGCTGAAGAGAAACCTTCGGCGGTGCTGCCTGCCGAAGTCAAACCGATGGCGATTTTACCCGCTGAGGAAAAACCCTCGGCGGTGCTGTCTGCCGAAGTCAAACCGGCGGCGATTCAGCCTGCCGGATCACATCCGTCTGCACCGGAACAGCGTTCGGCATCGTCGTCGGTGGAAGTACAGTCACCCCAAGAAAGCTGAGGACGTAAAGGTATGGCTAAAGAGGTAGTCCACCGTCTGAATGGAAATATTGGTTTTATGGATTTCCCGCGCGATGTGACGGCTCAAACGCGCGAGACCGCCTACAATGCCTATAACACACTGGCCCGTGCCAAAGTAAAAACAGTCGGCTTCAATTTCGAGTCCAGTGATTATCTTAACAGCGCCGGAATCGGCCTGGTGATCAGCCTGGTGGAAGATGCTATCCAGTCTGGGCGGACAGTCTACGCTTACGGATTATCGGCGCATTATCGCAAATTGTTCAGCATGGTTGGCCTCACGGAGCGAATCACGCTGGTGACGAACGAAGCTGAAATGATTGAAAAGTGCGACCAGCCGTAAGGGGTTTTTTTCCGGTCTGGGGCAATCATCTGATATCATAAACAGGCTCTCCGCCAGAGTAGGGCCTGTTTTCATGTTTTTACTAATAACGAACCACTAATCATTAAAAATACCTATGCTATCCTGCCGCGGTTGATGGTGTTGTTATATCACAGTGCGGTTTAATATCTGTTGAAGGAGTTTGTCGTGGCTACTCAATCTACTCCCCCTGGACGCCCGCCGGTGATTGTCACCGATGTGGCCTGTGATATTCCCTCGGCGCTGATGACGCAGTATAACCTGCATGTCGTGCCGCTTAAGATTTTGTTCGGTGATGAAACCTACCGCAGCGGCGTAGACATGACTCCCGAACAGTTTTATGCCCGGCTGGCGCGTCATGATGTGCATCCGACTACCTCACAGCCCACAGTCGCCGATTTTGTGGAGCTTTACCGTAAGCTGTCGGCAGATGGAACGCCCATCCTCTCGATTCACTTGAGCGAAGGGCTAAGTGGGACGGTCAACGTCGCCCGCCAGGCGGCTAAAGAAATCACTAATGCGTCTATCACCGTGCATGACTCGACCACACTGACAGGTCATATGGGAATTCAGGTACTTACTGCTGCTCGCGCTGCTCAGGCCGGATATGCCATAGATCAGATTATTAAATTGATGCAGAATGATTTTCAACAAGGCGATATGTTGTTTACTGTCGATGACCTTTCGTACCTGCATCGCGGTGGGCGGATCGGATCGGTTCGCTACCAGATCGGGCAGGTGTTGAATATCAAGCCGGTGGTGACTGTCGCCAAAACAGGCGAAAAACTGGGGACATATATTCCGGCGGGCCGGGTACGCAGTATGCCCAAAGCCATCGATGCATTTATTGAACACATGGTGCAGCAGATCGGGGCAGGCAGCAAACTGCGCGCGATTACGGTCTACGGGGATGATCCCAAGCTGGCAGCGCAGTTAAACGCGCAGTTGGCCCAAAAGTTTGACTGTGTATTTCTCGAAATGGTCCCCACTGCGCCCGTGTTGGGTGTGCATGTGGGTCCGTCGGCGCTGGGTATTGGTTATGCGCCGGGCGATTGGCCAGTGTAGAGAAAAAATTGGGCGCAGCGGCGCAGCGCCCTTATGGTAAGAGCAATCTCCCCCCTTTCTCTGCGCAGCGGGGAAAGGGGGGGAGGGCGGGGATAGGGGTAAACTTTCGCTTCTATTTCCCGGCGAGCGCCTGATTCAGCACTCCATATAATACCCAGGCCGGACCTTCGACATTCCCCATAATGGTACATTCCAGGCCGCGCTGTGGCAGCACAACCGAGGCGAACATCACCCCCGGATCGCCGCCCAGGGCTGTATAACGTGTGATCTGCCCCTCTACCTGATCGATCCACAGCCCGTAACCATAACAGCGCCCTTCGCGCTGTGTCGTGATATGCGGCGTGAGCATCGCGGCGGTGTGATCTGGGCCGAGCAGCGTGTGATTAAACAGCGCCTTCCAGAAGTTCGCCATATCTGGCGCGGTGACAAACGCGCCGCCGTCGCCCCCGCCGATCACCGGAATTGAGTAGATATTAGTGCGCCACGTTCCGTCATCGTCGTGCAGATACCCTGCGGCAGTGCCTTCTGGCAGACGGTCAAAAGCAAAAAAACCGGAGTCGGTCATGCCCGCCCGCGCGAAGATATTTTGCTGCACATAATCAATAAATGGCATCCCCGCAAGGTGTTCGACCACCAGCGCCAGCACGATATAACCCGCGTTGCTGTAGGCAAAACGCGCGCCAGGGGAAAACTTGGCAGCACCAGACGCGAACAGCGGCACAAAATCACGCGGCTGGCGCATGGTATACATTGGGCGTTGCAGCCACAACCGCTCATAATCCTCATCCGCCATGGTTTCTTCGTCAAAATAGTCTGGGACGCCGGACGTGTGCGACAATAAATGGTGCAGGGTAATGTCGGGATCAAAACTGGGCAAAGATACTCCCACACAGTCTTTGAGCGGCGTCTCAAAATTGACCAGTCCGCGCTCAACCAACTGGCAGATAGCAGCGGCGGTAAACGTTTTGGTGCCAGAGGCAGTCCCCAGGCGGGTGTGGAGTGTGTTGGGCAGCCGGTCGGCGCGCTGTGCAAAACCGCCCGCGCGCTCCAAAACCGGGATCCCGTTTTCGCGCACCAAGATCACGCCTGAAAAAGCGTCATCGCCCTGCCGCTCACTAAGAAATTGTTCAATCAAAGCTGGATCAAAATGAATAGTCATATTCTCCCCTTCGGTAACAAGCATCCCATAGTGTTGATCCTATCACGTAGCGAATCATAGGTCTAGCGTGTTTTCTTATCGTGTAACCAGACTTTAAGGAGATTGAGTAGATGCCAGAAAACGGTTTATCCCCTACCGCTGAGCTTTTTGATTTTGTCGTGATCGGTTCGGGATTCGGTGGCAGTGTATCCGCCATGCGCCTGACCGAAAAGGGCTATCGGGTGTTGGTGTTAGAGCGTGGTAAACGGTTTCGAGATGACGATTTCCCTAAGACAAATTGGAATCTCCGCCGGTTTGTGTGGCTTCCCGCGCTGCGTTTTTTCGGGATCATGCAGTTCACGACGCTCAATGGGGTGTTGGTGCTGCATGGCAGCGGCGTAGGTGGCGGAAGTCTGGTATATGCCAATGTGTTGATGAAACCTAGTGATACGCTGTTCGACGCGCCCGCCTGGCGTGATCTGGCGGATTGGAAAACGGTGTTAAGCCCACACTATGTCACCGCCCGACGAATGCTCGGTGTAACGCCCAATCCCCGCCTGTGGCCTGCCGATCACACGCTGAAGGCCATAGCAGATGAACTGGGGCGGGGGGAGACTTTTCGCCCGGCGGACGTGGGGGTGTTTTTCGGCGAACCGGAGCAGGCCGGGCAAACGGTCCCTGATCCGTACTTTGGCGGAGACGGCCCGGATCGCGCCGGGTGTTTGCACTGCGGTGGGTGTATGGTTGGCTGCCGCTATAATGCGAAAAACACCCTGGTGAAGAATTACCTTTATTTTGCAGAAAAATGGGGAGTAGAGATCCGCGCCGAAGCCCAGGTTACAGAGATTCGCCCGCTGCCAGCGGGCCAGCCGGACGGCGCGCGTTATGAGATCATCTACCGACGCTCAACGGCGCTGTTCGGCCCATCGCTGCGACGGGTGCGCACACGTAATGTCGTATTGGCGGCGGGCGTGATCGGCACGCTGCGGCTGTTATTTCACTGCCGTGATGCCGCCCGCACTCTGCCCGATCTTTCTCCCCGGCTGGGCGATCTGGTGCGGACCAACAGTGAAGCGCTGCTCGGTGTGACCAGCCGCAGCGGTGATACACGCTATTCTGACGGGCTGGCGATCACGTCAATTTTTCAGGCGGACGATATAACACAGATCGAACCGGTGCGGTATCCTGACGGGTCGTCGTTTATCAAGCTGCTGGCGGCACCGATGATCGAAGCCGGGCGCAGTATTCCAGGGAGGATTCTTAAAATCGCCGGGCAGATTGTACGCCACCCGCTGGATTTTGTGCGGTCCAAGCTGCTGCCCGGTTGGGCGACTAAAACCACGATCCTGCTCGTTATGCAGTCTGAAGATAATTTGCTGCGGCTGCGTCCTGGTCGAAATCTGTTTACGCTGTTCCGGCGGGGATTAGTAGCGGAACACGACCCGCAGCGTACTGTTCATGCCCAGATCGACATCGGCCACACGGTCACACGCCGTTTTGCCGAGCGGGTGAACGGTATTGCGCAGGCACCACTGCATGAAAGTATTCTGAACATGCCGACTACCGCCCATATTTTAGGCGGCTGCCCGTTCGGGCGCAGCGCTGACGAGGGTGTGATCGATCTGTCCTGCCAGGTATTCGGTTATCCGGGGTTATACGTGGTCGATGGTTCGATTATGCCCGCTAATCCTGGCGTGAATCCCAGCCTGACGATCACTGCCCTGGCGGAATATGCGATGAGCCAGATTCCGGCGAAAGATCGGTAGGGGGAATTTAGCCCTTTCCCCCCAGCCCCTTTCTCTGCTGCGCAGAGAAGGGGGGCGTAATCGAATCTGCCCCTACGGGAAGCGCTCGGCTGTCGTCCCCTCTCCAACCCAGTTGGAGAGGGGGTAGGGGGTGAGGCCGCGCTCCAGCGCAGTAAACAACGCCCCTATTCCGGCAGCGCGGGAAGCTTCTCGCCGTACAGCCAGGAGTCAAACAGATCGCCGAGATCCTGCCCGCTGATCTCCTCGCTGAGCGCGATAAAATCGTCGGTGGTCGCGTTGCTGAACTGATAACGGTCGTAATAGGTGGACATGATCTCGAAAAACGTTTCATCACCCACCGTCAGGCGCAGCGCGTGCAGCGTCAGCCCGCCGCGCACATACACCCCACCGTTAAACAGATCGTTGGCCGGGGGATTGCCCGGCGCGATAAAGTAGTCCGGTGAGCCGGAGACATACTCGACCATTTGATCTACCATCTGGTTTAAGGCGTCTGATCCCTGGTCGTGTTCGGCCCACAACCATGAGGAGTAGGTGGCAAAGCCTTCATTGAGCCAGATGTCTTCCCATTTTGACAGGCTGACACTGTTGCCAAACCACTGGTGTGACAGTTCGTGCGCCACGGCTTCTTCGATGCTGCCATCCCCCGTGATCCAATCACGGGCAAAGAGCGTGAGCGACTGTGTTTCCAGTGCGAAGGGGAAGCCCTGATCGGCCACGACCACGCCATAAGCCTCAAAGGGGTAGGGGCCGAAAGCTTCCTCGAAGAACGCGATCATGTCACCCGTGCGGGCGAAGTCAATTTCGGCTTTGTCGGCGATGGTCGTCGGAAAATAATTGCGGATCAAGAGGCCGCCCGGCCCTTCGTCGGTGCGCAGCACAAAGTCATCAATATTCACAGTCGTCAGATAACTCGCCATCGGCTGGCGCATTTCCCACACGTAGGTGGTGGTATCCCCGTTATCGGTGGTTTCTTCCAGCAGGCCGTTCGCCGCCACAACGAACGGCTCCGGCACGGTGATGTGGAAGCTGTAGGTCGCTTTGTCCAGCGGGTGATCGTTGACCGGATACCAGCCCGCCGATCCGGCAGGTTCGCTGGCGACAAACACGCCGCTGCCATAATTCATCCAGCCAAGCAGCAGCGGAATCCCGGTGAAATTGACACCTTTGGGCGAACCGCTGTAGGTGATAGCCAGTGTGATTTTCT
>JACRBK010000015.1 GCA_016234525.1 Chloroflexota bacterium | reverse complement strand
CACACCGGGATACCCTGCCCCGCTGACTGCCTGAAGGCTGACGATCTGGGCGGCTTCGATACCAAACTGGCGCAGCGGAGCCAGCGCCATCGCTACCGGGGCGCTGGTGCAGTTCGAGTTCGTCACCAGTCCGCCGTTCCAGCCGTGCTTTTCGCGCTGAACCTGGACCAATGCAGCATGTTCGGCATTGATCTCTGGCAATAAGATCGGCACTTCTGCCAGCATCCGGTAGGCGCTGGCGTTAGAACATACAATATGCCCCTGCTGTGCCAGCCGCCATTCCACCGTTTTGGCGACATCGCTCGGCAGCGCCGAAAAAACAATACGCGATTGTAGACCGGCATCCAGTGGCAGCACTTCCAGTCCGGCAACTTGATCCGGCGGATTGCCGTGCAGCACCCACCGGGCCGCATCACGATAACGCTGACCGGCGCTGCGGTCACTGGCGACCAGTTCAGTCACCCGAAACCAGGGATGATGTTCCAAAATTTGGATAAAGCGCTGTCCAACGGCGCCTGTTGCGCCTAAGACAGCGACTTCAATGGGTTGTTGGTTCGTTGCCATTGTTGATAATCCTCGCCAGGGGGCTGAATAAATTGGCGTCACATCGTAGCATAGGTGATTGGCTCCGGCAACCAGCGAAACGTTGTGTAGGGTACAATTATCCGGCTTTTGAGGGTAAGCATTGTGCAATCTTCACAAAGGTTAATTGGTGAAGCTGCCTATAATTCTTTGTGAGGTTACTGGAGTACCAATTTTTGTTTAATCTAGAGTCCGGTAATTTATTGAGTTTGACAAGAGTTGAGTTTTTTTGTTACTATCCCTATACTCTAAATCTCCCGCAAGTCTTACTCGTTTTGATAGTTCTTCTAACTTGAGGAGAAAGAACAAAAATGCGTAAAAGTCAGATTCTTCGTTTTGTGGTTTTGATCGCCTTGCTGCTCGTGGCCATTAACCCGGTTCACGGTCAGGAAGACGAAGGCAAAGTAGTTATTCCGGCAGGCGAAAAAATTAAACTCGCCATCGCCACCGACCTCACCGGCCCCATCGCTCAGTTCGGCCTCGACATTGCGAACTCCGGTCAACTGGCGGTTGCTCAGGCCAATGAAGCGGGTGGAATCCAGGGTTTCGAAATCGAAGTGACGGTAGAAGACGACCGCTGCTCCGGTGACGACGCTACCACCGTAGCCAACCGCGTGGTTTCCGATCCGCAGATTGTTGCTGTAATGGGCCATATCTGCTCCGGCGCGACGACCGCTGCCTCGGATGTATACGAAGAAGCGCTCATCCCCATGATGTCGCCCAGCGCGACAGCCGCCAGCGTTACCGAACGCGGTCTCGCGGTCGTTAACCGTGTTGCTTTCCGTGATGACGTTCAGGGTGTGGTTGACGCGCATTACATGTACAAAGTGTTGGGCCTGCGTAAGATCGCCGTCCTGCACGACAACGACACCTACGGCCTCGGCCTGGCGGAAAAAGTGCGTGACGTCTTTGTTGAACTAGGTGGCGAAGTGGTTGCCTTCGAAGGTATCAACGTGGCTGACCAGGACTTCCGCCCGATCTTGACCCCGCTGGCTTCCCAGGAACCCGAAGCGATCTTTTTCGGTGGGTACGTGCAGCAGGCTGTGTTGTTGGTCCCGCAGAAAGCTGATGTCGGCCTCGAAGATGTACTCTTCTTCAGTGATGACGGCGTGTACGGCGATGCGTTGATCGAAGGCGCGGGTGAGGCAGCTGAGGGTGTATATGCCAGCTTCGCCGAAACTCCTGAAACCGATCCGGAACGTCTGGCGGCCTTTGATGCGACCTATGAAGAAATGTTCGACGCCAAGCCCTCCGATCTCGGTCCATTCCACTATCATGCTTTCGACTCGACCAACATGCTGCTGGCCGCGATTGACAGTGTTGCCGTAGTAGACGATGCGGGCAACCTCGTGATTGATCGTGCGGAACTGGTCGCGGCTGTCCGCGCCACCGCCGAATTTGACGGTCTGACCGGCCTGCTGAGCTGCGACGAAAAGGGCGACTGCGGCGCTGGTACTATCGCGATCAACATCGTGGAAGACGGCGCGTGGGTCTCGGTGGAAGTTCCCGAAGACCTGCTGACGATGGAAGCCGAATAAAGTTATTTTTGTAGGGGCAGGCATAAAAACCTGCCCCTACTCTTATACTTATTAGAGGCGAAGTCCCCCTTACCTTTCACCGTCTATGCCGCATTTTTGAATTCGTTTAAGTCACTGGTAAAATTTCGTCCGTTCTGCAAAATACCCGTTGGTTGGTAGGGGACGGGTGATTCAGCATCAGCCCCAAAAACAAGTTGTATTCGCTTCCCGGTGCATTCCCCGCAGCCGGGCAGTTCTGTAAGGATGGAGGACGCGGAATGGCGCAGGTCATGCAAGCCCGCCGATTAGAACAACTCGATCTAGATTACGAGCGTCTCAGCGGTCAGTATTTCGGTTTTGGAGCACTTATTGCGGCATTAAGAGTGATCTGGGTGATTGCCCGCACCTCAGGGGTATTTGGCCAGTCGCCCGCCACAGGGTATGAAACTATCGAAAACTGGTTGGGAACGGCGCTGATGGTTTATACCGTTCTGGGATTAGTTGGTCTGATCTTTATTCTTTTTGTTCAAATGCGCAGCGAAGAAAAGACGCCCACAACCCGGATTGTGATCAATTATGCCGGGGTGGTGCTTTTATTGCTGGCTTCCAGCCGTGTGACCCATGTGGTCCAGACTGATGATTACCCCTTTACCACCTGGGGATTACTGGTGATCAACGGGATGATCTTGGGGGGGGTGTATGCCCTGATCGCACTGGGGTATACCCTGGTCTACGGCATTCTGTTCATGATCAATTTCGCGCATGGCGAAGTGTTGGTCTTCGGGACGTTCGGCGGTTGGTTCGCCATGATGTATGTCTCCTCGCTAGGGGGTGGCACATTTGAGGTTGGCGCAGCCAGCGTCGCCGGGGTGCTTCTGCCATTGATATTTGCCGTCCTCTTCCTACCACTCGAAGCATTATCGGCCCGCCTGGGCCGCCGCAAAGACGCCAGCCCAGAGGTTGATACCACCTGGTTTATCACCTTGTTCAGCCTACCCATTCGTATTCTCGCAGGTTTGCTGGTGGGCTACGGGCTGCTGCAAGCATTAGGCGGCTATGCACCACATGTTTATGAGACAGTCACAACGATATTGGCGCTGTTGTTTATCATCACTATTGGCATGGTCACTTCAATGCTCGTGGCGGTGACAGTCGAACGGATCGCATATCGCCCGCTGCGCCACGCACCGCGCCTGACCCCTTTGATCAGCGCGATTGGGGCTTCATTCTTTTTGCAGCAGACGATGCTCAATGTATTTGGCCCGCTTCAGCGATCTTACCGCCGTCCGAAGCTGATCGAAGGCACGATCAAGTGGGACCTGGGCAGCCTGGGGACAATCCCGGTGACAAAAACGGGCATTGTGATTGTCATCGTTTCGATCGTCATGATGATTTTCCTTTACATGTTTGTACAGCGGTCAAAAACCGGGCGCGCTATGCGTGCGGTCGCCGAAGACAAACAGACCGCTGCATTGATGGGCGTTAACGTCGATCAGGTGATCGTAGTAACCTTCGCTTTAGGCGCACTTTTGGCGGGCGCAGCGGGTGTTATGGTTGGCTTTCATAACCTGACGTTCGACTTCCGCAGCGGATTTATCCCCGGCCTCAAGGCGTTCACTGCCGCCGTGTTGGGGGGGATCGGGAATATCCCTGGCGCGATGTTCGGCGGGTTCTTCCTGGGGCTGGTCGAGGCACTTGGCCCGACCATGTTGGGAATTCCCACCGAGTATAAAGACGTGATCGCGTTCGGCCTGCTCGTGCTGATCTTGATCTTCCGCCCGACGGGTATCTTCGGCGAAGTACTGGCGGCAAAGAAGGTCTAAGCCATGTTACAAGCATCTATCCGACGTTTTCTGGACACCATCCGCTCAGGTCTCAACACTGGGTTTGTAGCCGGATTGGTGATCGTGTTCTTGATTTTGCTGGGTATCCCGGTAGAGATCGAGAATATCGCCCTCTTTTCCCTGTTCCTGGTGGTCACGGTCGCCGCAGTAAGCCTGGCGCGCCGTCTGCGCGAAAAACCCTGGACGAACCTGATCAAAAATTCCCTCGCGCTAGGGGCCGCTGCCGCACTGATCGTGCTGCTGTTCATGTCGCTGATCAACCGCTGGCAGGCGCGTGGAATTGACGTGAAACAGTATTTCGACAAGGTCAATGCCCAGACGGTTTATCTGTTGTCTGGCGTACCGGAAGAAGAACTGTTTGCGAACCCCACGCGCGACCCGCTGACCGGAGAATATCCCGAAGGTGAAGCCCTGCGCACCAGCCCGATGCGGTTGACTTTTGAAAAAGAAAATGGGCTGCGTTTGTTTAAACTCAATCTGCGTATTGGCGGATTCTACGGCTTTTTGCTGCTGCTGATCCTGGTGAGCGTAGTGAGCGCGATCCTGACCCGGCTGACGATACAGGCCGAATTAGGACGCTATCGCCAGCAGATGTCCGCCGCATTGTCCGGCAATGCGATTGCACATTGGGTCATTTTGTTGCTGCCCCTCCTCTTTTTCTTGCTGCTGTGGATCAGCGTCCCCTTGGGCAACCGGGAGCCGATCTTATCGCTTGGCAGCAGCGCCCAAGAACTTCAATTGATGATCAGCTTTGGGATCATCCTGTGGGGGCTAGTCGCGCTGCGCGCGGTTCAGCCGAGTGATTGGAATTTAAGCTACTATACTCAGGTAGGCATTGTTTTGAGTGCGGTCGCGGTGCTCACCGGGCTGGGACTCTGGCATGTCATGGGCGACAAGATGTATTTCCTGGCCACGTCCGATGATCCAA
Source organism: Chloroflexota bacterium (assembly GCA_016234525.1). Taxonomy (GTDB): domain Bacteria; phylum Chloroflexota; class Anaerolineae; order Aggregatilineales; family Aggregatilineaceae; genus JACRBK01. The sequence goes on along the minus strand of JACRBK010000015.1, from coordinate 3,496 downwards.
ACGGCAGCCGGAATATAAGCATCGCGGCGATGATAACGATTGGACTGATCGCGGCGGCGGTGAACCTGTGGTCACTGCGTTCTTCACGGCGTTTTGAAACACAGTTTACCAGCACAACAGTGGCGCTAGCGCTGCTGCTGATGCCGCTCTATCTTGACCAGTTCCAGAACAGTGTGCTGGCGAAGGTGGGGATTTACGTCCTGCTGGGGCTGGGCCTGAATATCGTGATCGGTTATGCCGGAATCCTGAATCTGGGTTATGTCGCGTTTTTTGCGATGGGCGCCTATACCTACGCCTTCCTTTCTTCTGACCAACAGCAGATCGGCCAGGATGGCAAGCCAACAGGCTTAAAATTCGCTGGTAACGATGATATGGTGATGCAAATCGCCGGTTGGATGACGATTGCGGCGGTGGTTTCGCTGGTGGTCGTGGTGATTGGGCTGCGCATGTGGCGGCAGCGCCAAACTACCAGGATATCTGAAGCGCGGCCTACCTTGATCAATCTACCGGAGCGCCCATCGGGCGGTGTGACACTGCTGCTCACCGCCGTCGCCATCGGAACAAGCGTGGCGGTAGCCCTGGTGCTGCAAAATTCCGGCCTGTATAAAGATATATTTGGCAGGGTATCACCCTTTTTCATCGGGTTGATCGTCGGGGTATTGGTCTCGGCGATTACGGGTATTGTGTTATGTATTCCGGTGCTGCGCCTGCGTGGCGATTACCTGGCGATTGTGACCCTGGGTTTTGCCGAAATCATCCGCCTGATGTTTAACAACCTGCGTGATTATACCGGCGGCCCGCAGGGTGTTTTGCAGATTCCTCGCCCACTGCCTGATAATGCGAGCGGCACCATAACTAATATCGTGATGCTCTACCTCGTTTTCTTAGGGGCGGCGCTCGTCGCTTTCTTCTCTGCCCGGCTGCGCCAGGGACGTATCGGACGCGCCTGGAATGCAGTACGCAGCGATGAAGACATCGCGCAGTCCATGGGGATCGATCTGGTGCAGACCAAACTGTTAGCATTTGCTATCGGGGCGGCTTTTGCCGGGTTGGGAGGCATGTTGTTTGCTGCTCGCCAGCGTAATATTTTCCCGAATGACTTTGATTTGAGTGTGTCGATTGAAGTCTTGAGTCTGGTGATCATTGGCGGTATGGGCAGTATTCCGGGCGTGATTATGGGCGCAATTGCCCTGATAGGTATCCCTGAAGTGCTGCGCGAGTTGGAAACCTATCGTATCCTGGTGTTTGGGGCGCTGCTGGTCGTGATGGTGATCATCCGGCCTACGGGTCTGCTGCCGATGCCTCTGCCGCAACTGCGAGAACGCGCGGAATCGCTGGCGAAGCAGTTTAAGCCCAAGAGGGAGGAGCAGGCATGAGTCACGAGACCGAACGCCCGATCCTTGAGGCGAAGGGTGTAACCAAACGATTCGGCGGATTGGTGGCGGTAGGCAACCTCGACCTGACCATCAAACGTAACCAGATCGCCAGTGTGATCGGCCCTAACGGAGCCGGCAAAACAACGTTCTTTAACTGCATCAGCGGTTTTTACCATCCTGAGGAGGGCGAGATTCGCTTCCTGGGCCAACAGATTCAAGGCTTGCGCCCGGATCAGATCGCGCACAAGGGGATCACCCGTACCTACCAAAACATCCACCTGTTTACCGGAATGACGGTGCTGGAAAATGTGATGGTCGGTATTCACCTGTCATTACGAAGCACCCCGTTGGCCGCACTGCTTCGTAATCCGCTGAACTTGCAGGAAGAAAATGCTGTGCTGGCGAAAGCCTACGATCTGCTTGATTTTGTTGAGTTAGACGATCAAGCGGATATGCTGGCGACTAACCTGGCTTATGGCAGCCAGCGCCGCCTGGAGATCGCGCGCGCGCTGGCAAGTGATCCCCGTTTGCTGCTGCTAGATGAACCGACGGCGGGTATGAATCCACAGGAAACCGAAGCGACTACAAATTTTATACGCCGCCTGCGCGACGAACGTGATATGACGATCCTGCTCATTGAACACGATATGAGCGTGGTAATGAATATCTCGGATCAGGTCACGGTGCTGGACTATGGTCGCAAAATTTCCGAAGGCACACCGCAGCATGTCCAGAAAGACCCGCTGGTACTCGAAGCCTATCTAGGCACATCTGCCGATAAGGTGGATGTCGGACTGTTGGATGAGTGATCTATGGCTCTGCTTGAAGTCGAAAATCTCAATACCTATTACGGCAAAATTCATGCCTTGAAGGGAATCTCGCTTACGGTAGAACAGGGCGAGATCGTCACCTTGATCGGCGGTAACGGGGCGGGCAAAACCACCACGCTTAACTCTATCTGCGGCATTGTCCCGGCATCTGAAGGCCGTGTGATCCTGGCTGAAGAGAATATTACCCATCTTGCCCCCCATCTGATCGTAGAGCGGGGAATCGTACAATCGCCGGAAGGCCGTAAGATTTTCCAACGCCTGACCGTGATGGAAAATCTTGAGATGGGGGCCTACAGCCGCCGCGATACGCACGACATCGTGCGCGATCTCGAATTTGTGTTTAACACGTTCCCGCGGTTGAAAGAACGCCAGAAGCAGTTAGGGGGAACGCTCTCCGGCGGCGAACAGCAGATGTTAGCCATTGGCCGCGCGATGATGGGTCGCCCGCGTGTCTTGCTGCTTGACGAACCTTCGATGGGGTTGGCCCCGCTACTGGTGCGCGATATCTTCCGCATCATCAAGTACTTAAACGATCACGGCACCACCATTTTGCTGGTAGAACAAAACGCTTTGATGGCGCTGACAGTAGCACACCGGGGATACGTGATCCAGACGGGTAAGATCACCCTGGAAGATGAAGCATCGGCGCTGCGCCAAAATGAGATGGTTCGCGCCGCCTATCTCGGTGAGCATTAGCGGGCAGAGGAGTGAGTTTCGTGAAACGCTTGAGTTTTGTGCTGCTGGTTGTGCTGCTCGTAATTTCAAGTGGGGTGTTGTCGGCGTGTACCGCCAGCCCCAAAGCGCGCACGGACGAATTTGTGAAGTATCTCCCGGGGGAAACCGCCTCGTGGGAACGTGATGACGATGCAACGGTCCAGTTGGTTTCCAGCACCGTGAGCAGCAAGGGGCATGTCACCCTGTTTTATACTGGTCCCGATGATGCCACTGCTTATATTGTGGTGGAAACTCACGGCGGTGTAGACGCGGCAGAAGTCGCGCTGTCGGATCGGATGCGCGATCTACTGCTGCGTGGGCTGGTGTTCGACAAAAACCGCGCTCCTCAAAAAGCGACGGCAGATGTGGCCCAGCAGGGACCGGTGCGTTATGCACTGCTGCAAGAAGAAGAGATCGTCGTAGAAATCAACGTCCTGGCGGCGGATGACGAACATCTGGTAACCGATGAAGTCTTCGATGAACTGCTCGCTATCGTGCGCGGCGCTTATGAGAAGGTGTTAGACGACTAATCCCTTTTGGGGCAGAAATTCCAAACAAAATCCGGGGCATTGGTTT
>JACRBK010000014.1 GCA_016234525.1 Chloroflexota bacterium | reverse complement strand
ACCATACCCTTTATGAACAGCGCTGTGCGCCGCCAGCCGCCGTATTATGTGCGCCGTTTCAGCGAGCCGGAGATCACCCCGGATCGCAGTTATTATCTGTATGTTGAGGCGAACGAACCACTGCGTGTTAAGCCGCGTCTGGTTGCGGATGTGAACGGGCTGCAAATCTAGAGGACAGCCGGGGGGCAGTCCCCGGCGATGCACGAGCAGGTATCAATGGCCCTGCAAAAACAAAAAACAGCCCGGTTGCGGCCCCTCTCCAACACCGATGGAGAGGGGATAGTGGGCGAGAGCGTTTTTGAACTGTCCCTACAGCATTAACCGTCGCTGGATCGCGTGACCCTCATGACCCAATAACCATTCTTTGCGCCACAGCCCGCCGCCATACCCCGTCAGGCTTCCGTCACTGCCGATCACCCGGTGGCATGGGACAATGATCGCAATCGGATTTTGCCCGTTCGCCAGACCTACCGCGCGCACCGCATCCCGATTTCCTAACGCCTCCGCGACGGACATATACGATCGTGTCACCCCGAATGGGATCGTCAGCAAGTGATTCCACACGCGCCGCTGAAACTCAGTTCCCGCCAGGTGCAGCGGGATCGAAAATTCCTGGCGCTGTCCCTTAAAATACTCGTCAAGTTGATCCAGGCAGATTTGCAGCGCCGCCGGTACGCTGGCGGGGCCGCGTCCTGGATTCCCTTCGACAAAACGCAGCGCCGAGATCGCGTCGCCGGTCCCGGTGATTTGCAGCGCGCCCACCGGAGAAAGGTAATAGGTGCTGATTTCGGGGCCTTCGATGTTTTCGCTGCTTGCGGTGTGGTCTGGCATGTTGTTTCTCCTGACAACCATCAATACGGGATGTTTTTCCGAGGCCGGATGGTCAAATGTGGGCGCAGTGCGGCATAGGCTCTGAACGCATCGATAGTCGTTTCCGTGTCGCTTAGCAGGGGGATCAGCAGATTATGCTGGATGACGGTTTCGGCGTTAAACCACCAATACAGACTCATCAGCGGCGAGACAAAAATCGGGATACGATTGAGCGTATCATCGTCAGGGTACATATAATGGTTGCCAAATTCGCCATGCACGGCGGGGATCACCCGTGTGGTGATATGGCTTTTGGGGTGGCGCGGCTGTTCCCAGACATAACGGCAGGCTGCCTCAAACTTTTGGAACACGTCCATCTGCGGCGTGAGCGAGCAGTTTCCCAAGAATCCGCCAGCTTTCGCCAGCGCCGCGATATTTTCCAGCGCGTGATGGTGGCAGACTTCCTCTTCGATCTCAGTCCCAAAACCCAGACAGGCCAGCAGTTTGACCGGAATATTTAGCGTATTGGCGGCTGTTAGCGAGATCGAATCTTCGAGCAGTGTCCCCGGCCCGGCCTCGTCGCCGCGCATGATCGAATCTACGCCGCCATCGACCAGAATCAGCGCATCGGTGCTGAGATGCTCGGTGAGCGTGGCGTAGCCTTCCATCAGCGGCCCGGCCCCGGTCTTGGCGAACATCCAGATAGTAACATCCTCTTGCTGGGTTTCTTGAAACCAGCGCGCGAGATACCCCTCGGCATAATAGGGCAGCGGTTTATCCTGCGGTGGACGTGCGCCTAACACCAGCGGGCTGAGGGCAATGGGTTCGCTGAACATACTCGCCAGCATAAAATCGCAGAAGGAATAATTCGCCAGATGGACGTTATACCCCAGGCGGCGCAGCGTGAAATAGATCGGCAGCCCGACGAATACATCGAATCCGCCGCCCGCTCCCGCGATCAAAATACTCTTACACCCGTTCAGGCGGTCCAGAATAGGGAGATTAAGCTGCATAGCGTCCTCGCCATTTTCTTCCGTTTTACCCCTATCTCCCGGCCTCTCTCTGTTTTATCGAGAGAAAGAGACCGGGCGCGGCAAGCAGCGCCCCTACACAAACCCGGTTGGCTGCGGTCCCCTCTCCAATTCGGTTGGAGAGGGGGTAGGGGGTGAGGCTAAGGGCTGCTCTCTATGGCTGGAATCTTACCCGCACCGTACACTGCGGCGGATAGTTGCCGGTGGCGTCCACCACCGTCAGGCGCAGCCAATAATCACCCGGCGCAAATGCCCCGCTGTTGATTGTCCCCAGTTGGCTGTTAATCACCGCCGCTGGATAGACCTGCAAGGTAGCGAAGTCGCTGTCGTTCGTGCCGCTGCCCGAAATTTGCAGCCGGTAGAACTGAAAGTTCGGGAATGCGGCAGTGCCATATACCGCGAAGGTGCCGCGCAGTACCGTTCCCGCGCCCGGCTGGGTGATCGTGGCTGCCGGGTTAGTGCAGTTGAGCGCGCTGTAGTTGCCGCTGCTGCCCGGTCCTGGTCCGCCCGCCGCCGGAGTGACATTACTGCCAGGGGGAACGTACAGCACCAGCCCGGCGGTGATATTGTTGGCTTCGGTGATGCAGTTGGCGCTCGCCAGTTCCGCCAGCCCGATCCTAAAGCGCTGTGCCAGGGCGAACAGAGTATCACCCGACTGGATGGTATAGCTCACCCACCGTTCTGGAATCACGCAGCCGCTTGCCACCGGGGTCGACGTGCGTTCGCCCCCAAACGGGGTAATGCTGGGCGTCAGCGTGGGGTAGGGTGTAAACGTCAGGGTATAGCGCAGCGTCGGCGTAAAGGTTAGCGTGGGCGTGGCGGTGAAGGTCGCCGTATTCGTCGGGGTGAATGTCCGGGTAGGCGTCGGCGTTTGAGTCAGTGTCGGTGTCAACGTCGGAGTCAGCGTTTTGGTTGGCGTTAGGGTATTGGTCGGCGTGGCGGACGGCGTAACCGTCAGCGTCAGAGTCGGCGTGGGCGTGATCATGGGGGTATCGCTGGCGCTGGGCGTGTTCGTAGGCGTGTCGGATGATTCCGGCGTGGAAGTCAGTGTCGGTGCTTCCGTTGGCTCGGTCGAAGGCGTTAAGGTCGGGGCCAGCACCACCGGCACGGCGGTCTGTGTGGCGGTGGGTTGGACCAGCGGTGTAGCCGACGGTTTCGGCGTATTTGATGGACCGGGTGTGTCAGAGGCGGTCGGCGATGGCGGAATCTGGGTATTCGTGGGCTGCGCAGTTTTGGTTGGTGAAGCGGTCCTTGAGGGAGTCCAGGTGGGGGTAACGCTGAGATTGCTCGCTGACTCGGCGGCAGTTTTGGTCTGATCTCCATCCGACTCCTTATCCACGCTGCCGCTCAGAGTCAAGATCACGCCAAAGGTCAGCGCCAGCGCCAGGACTCCGATCACGGCGATGGCAACAATTAATTCGTTGCTCCGATCACGACGGCGTTGCATGGATTATCGCTCCTCTATGAATGCGGGTTGGGATGACAGCGGCAGAATAAAATGAAACGTGCTGCCCTGACCGGGTTTGCTCTCTAACCAGATGGTCCCCTCGTGCGCTTCGACCAGCGCTTTCGCAATCGACAACCCTACGCCGGTATCGCCGATGCCTTCAATCAGCGGGTTGTCAGCGCGATACAGGCGGCCAAAGACGCGCCGTTGTTCATCGGGCGGCACACCTCCGCCCTGATCGGTGACTGACACCAGGATCACGTCTGCCGGTTCATAGGGCGGCAGGATCGGATCGGTCTGTGGGGGGACGAAGTGGCGCGCAAAGCGGGCCGCGATAGCGATCTCGCCGTTGGCGGGCGACGCGAGATAGGCGTTAGAGAGAAGCTGCATAATCACCTGATACATCGCATCGCGATCCACGCGCAGCGGGGGCAGATGATCGTCCAGGTTCATGTGTAAGGTGATGCTTTTTTCGCGAAACTGGTTGCCCGCCGAAGTGATCGCATCTTCGATCACTTCGAGCATGTCCATCGTGATCGGTTGCAGCTCAAATTCTTTTGAATCCAGCCGCGTGATGCTCACCAGATCGTTTATCAGCTTGGAGAGCCGGTCAATATTCGCCTGGACGCGCTGCAAAAACTGGCGCTGCAACGCGCCTAAAATGCCCACCGATTCGCCCAACAGCAGATCGGTATACCCCATGATCGAACTCATCGGGGTGCGCAGTTCTTGCGAGATGGACATGATCACTTCAGCATTCGCCGGGGCGATAGGCTGCGTCATCTGCGTGGAACTGCCGGGCGGGCGGCTGTGCTGCTGTTCGAGCAGGTCGAAATCGCGCTGCGCCTGCAAAAGCTGGCTTTCGAGCGTGCGTTTTTGTTCGGCCAGGTCGTCAATGATCGCCTTGAACGATCCCACCCCATCCACGCCGAGTTTTTCCAGCAGTTCGCGGTTGCCTTCGGCGCGGGCCATCAGTTGATCGCGCTCGGTTTTTAACGCGGTGGTTTCGGCCAGCAGATGATTACGTTCGGCTTCCAGGGCGGATCGCTGCTCGCTCAGCCGCGCCCGGTCGGTATTGATCTTGTTGAGCTTGAACAGGGTATCGTCCAGGTCGTTCTGCACCACCGTCGCCTCAGCGATCAAGCGGGTGCGCTGGTCGAACCATGTTTCGCGCCCTTTGAGCAGATCATCACGCTCGGCCCGGATCGAGTCGCGCTGTTTGGTCAACGCTTCGCGGTCTTCCGCTAACCGGCGCAGATCGTTTTCCAACGCGGCGATCTGGGCTTCGCGCTCGGCTTCGCGCTGAATCTGGCCCTCGATCTTTTTGCGCTCACCCAACAGGAGATCGCGCTCTTTGGCGATCTTTTCGGCGCGAGCTTTAAAGTAACTGCGCTGTTCGGTCAGTTCGCTGAGCGCTTTTGCCAGCGCCAGCGGCCCTTCTTCGATTCCCAGCGCGCGCAGTTCGGCCTGCACATTTTCCAATTCTTGCAGCATCGCGTCCCGTTCGGCAGAAAGTTTGGCCTTGTCCTCGCTGAGTTCGGACAGCATCTCGCGCAGCGCCCCGGCGGGTCCGGTGTCCTGCCCCTCGCGGATTTCGCGCAGTTGGCGTTCTAACCGGGCTTTTTGAGCCTGGAGATCATCTCGCTCATGGCGCAGCACCTCACTCATGGTGGTGAAAATATCCTCATCACCCTGCGCGCTGACCAGGGTGGCCTGCGCTTCTTGTAAGGCCCTGGTGAGCTGTTCGCGTTCGGTGGCAAGCTGGCTGCGCTCCTGCGACAGCACTTCGATACGCTGGGTGATCGACAGGGTTTCGTCGCCGTCGGTTTTCAGTTGGGCTAACCGGCTGCGCTCATAATCGAGTTCGAGCTGCAAATCGCGCACGGTGCGGTTAAGATCGCTGATCTGTTCCTGCGCGAGGGCGAGACTGGCCTGCATTTCCTGGCGTATCGCCTGCATACTCTGTTGATCGGTGGCTTCAGGGGCAGGACTCTGCACCACGGCCTGGATCACCTGGGCTTCAACATCCGAGCGGAGACGCTGCGCCGCCCGGCTGACCGTGATCAACCGCGCCGCGACCGGGGCCAGCCCTTCGAGCAGGGTGATTTCGCTATCGCTCAGGCTGCGGTTCGTATAGGGCAGGCCGACGATCACCATCCCGACCATTTGACCGGAGCGTGTGAGCGGCTGCAAATGCGCCGGGCCAACCTGATTAATATCCAGCCGGGCATATAGATCGATCAGTTCGTCCAGGTTCGCGCCCACTTGCAGCCGTTTCGAGCTTTTGGTTTCGAGCGCCTGCCGCAGCGAGGGTTGTTCGCTCAGGTTGAGCGCCAGGCCGGGGATCAATCGCTGCTGGATGTGATCATACGCCGCCAGCACATCGGCCCAACCGCTTTCATCCGGTGATACCACCACCGCCAGATCAGCACGCAGCACGGTAGCGATAGCGATAGCCACCTGCCGGGGAATTTGATCCGGCTCTTCTTTTTCCAGCATCATGCCAATCGCTTTGAGCAGCGACATGGATTCTGAGGTCGAACTATGCCCGGCGGAGGATCGCGACACATAAGGCTGGGGTGGGGGAGCGGGAGGCAGGGCCGCCGCGAATGGTTCCGCCGCCGATTTGACCGCCGCCTGGGGGCGCGATACGGCTTCGGCATATTCTGAGACTTCATCGATTGCCGCGTTCAGCCGGTCGATCACCAGCCGGTAAACTATGATCGCCAGCGTGGGCATCGCCGTCAAAAAGGCCAATCGCAGCGCCCCTGATGTATCGCCGTCCAAGGTGTCACTGCTGATCTTGGCGCTGGTGTAGCTGTAACCAAGCAGCAGCACCGCGAAAAAGATCATTTTGAGCGGAATATCGGCGGTGTCTTTGTAGCGCGAGAGCAGCAGCGCGATCTGGCAGATGATCAGCAGCCCGGCGGCGAAAGTCCAGGCAAACGCGAGCGAGTGATGGTTAAACTCCTGGTCGTCCGCCAGCGGGTGCCACGTAACCGCAGTATAAAGATAGGCGGCGATCACCGCGATTCCCACGCCGATCATGATCCGGCGCAGGCGGCGATCCGGTCTTTCGTTGTCAGCCGCCAGCAGCGCCGCGCCCGCAAACAGGATGACCAACATATTGACGGCGCGTTCGATGGGCGGCAGGATGGCATCATCCGGCGTCTCCGTGACCAGAGCAACCACGCCGCCCAGACCCATCGCCAGCCACGCCAGCACGACGCCAGCCAACAACGTGGCATAACGCCCGGCGGCGATTTCTGACGCTCCGCGCATCCGCTGCCCAAGTGCCATCAGCAGCGCGGCCTGACTGATAGCAATTACTGCCAGAAAATAGATCAATTCGCCTGTTGATTCAACAAACAGGTTCAAAAATTCAGGCGCGGAGTCCATAACGTTCGTCCCGTCTTCCCTTACGACTACCCTGTTTTGAGTATAGCACGCCTGTGCGACCCCTGCGCGATGTTCGAGCAGTAGAGGCGCACTATTT
>JACRBK010000284.1 GCA_016234525.1 Chloroflexota bacterium | reverse complement strand
GGCGCCGGGGATGCCCGTCAATCCGGACGCGGATACGCTGCCCTGGCGCACCGAAGAGATGCGCGCCAAGATTCGCGCGGCGGCTGAAAAATTGGGGGCGGAACTGTCGCAAGGGGGCGCGCCTAAGTCGCCTCGTGATGCGGCGACCCCACCCACAGATCAACCCTCCAAAGAGATCGGTTCGACGGGCGCTGGCACAACTCCGGCGGCGGCGACTCTGCCAGAGCAGTTAGGCCACCTGCCCGCTATGCCCAAACTCGATTATGTGGTTGAAACGCTGTCCGGCCAGGCCCAGCGTTCTAACCCACTGAAAGATCATCTGGGAATCCTGGACCGGATCGAACTGCTCAAACGCCATGTCGAAGCCGGACCGGATATGGACAAGCTGCGCGCCGAAGTCGAAAAAGCCGATACTGTCGCGCTGGCGATGAGCGTTGAATCGTTCTCCGATGTGGATACGCTGCGCGATCTGCGCGGGTTGACCTCGTCGGCGGTGGCGGTGTACGGTGTGTCCGATACGTTTATCCCGGTCCCCGATGCGCGGATGCTCTCGACCCTGACCGAAGGCCGCTCGACGTTTCATTTGATCAAGATGGAAAATACCCGGCACTTCCCCATGTTGGAAGACATCGCCGGATTTTCGCGGCTGTTAGTGGATTTCTTGGAAATCCCCGATGTGACGAAGCTGACGGTCAAACAAACGTGGGAGCGCCGCGTGCGGTAATGGTAAGACGGGCCTGAGTTATGAACAATCAAGCGTTGTCTTATGAAACTATTCTCGATCTCGTGCTTCGACTGCCGAAAATGGATCGTGCGCGCCTGATTGCTCAGATTGCTCCTACGTTAGTTGACGAGACGGCAGTTCAGCAGCCCATACAGGCCTTGCGTGGGCTGCTGTCTGATTATGGCACTGCTCCTTCGGCAGAAGATATTGACGAAGCGCGGCGGGAGATGTGGTCAGCTTTTCCCCATGAGGATATTTAATGATTGTCGGAATAGCCGATAAACATCCCCGCAATCTTGAATTTAACGAAGTGTAGTTTGCTGAGCATTGATCAGTTTTGCGTTGCCACTATTTACCTTCTCTCATCTGCAAAAACACAACAATTACTTATAAAGAGGCTTTGGTTATGATTGAATGACTAAATTGTGATTTTGTTAGGATTAAAAATAGTTCAGTTGTTTTATTAGTAATTCTTAATTATATTGACTATTTGTAACGATCTGAGTAAAGTAAATATTAAGGACCATTTGAAAGAAAGGGAATTAATGCAACAAAGTCAGTTTGCCGTCAATGGACAGGACGTTTCGTACTATCTAGGTCGAATATGTCTTGTGGTAGCATTTGTTGTTACCATCCTTTGGCTTGTTTTTCCAAATATCTCAGTTTGGGAGCCATTGGGGGAAATAATAGACGCACTACCTAAACTGGTAATGTTAGTGTTATGGACCAAGAGAGATAGGAGTAATAATTTCTAGCTCTCTCAATTTCTTTCGGGGAACCGCAATAAGTCGGGCGACAAAGTCCGACTTTTTTGTTGTATTGGGCTTTATTATATAAGTCGGCAATACCAGGATTTAAGGATGATGAGAAAAAGTGCCAACGGAGAGGGGATTGATAGACCCTCTCCGTCCGCATCTATAGTGTGTACAGGATTATTCTACTTTTTCCTATCCCAACCTTGCAAACGCCCGCAGCGCCTTCAACGTATTGAGCGTTAGCACGCCGCGCCATTCTTGCGCCGCCACCGGCCAGGCTTCCGGGAACAGGTCGCCCCACGTCCAATAAGGGTGCCATGCGCCATCGTCGCCTTGATGTTCGATCTCATAATCCAGGTTAAGCTGCACCGCTGCTGCGAACTGTGCCGCGCACAACGCGCCAGGATGCCCCACCAGTTTCAGTGGGCGAAATGCGTAGCCGCTCCACGCCGCCGGATCGGTGGTGATCGAGCGCGCCGCGATCTGCTCGATTTTATTCACGATGCGCACTCGCGCGTTTTCGGGCAGCGTTTTGGTTTCCGCCAGCCGGACATAACACAGCAGATCGTCGTGCATTTCGGTCGATTCCGGCAGGCTTTCCAGGTGATTCACCACTGCTTCGAGCAGACGTGCGCACAAATCACCGGGAACGAGGCTCTCGTATTCAAAGAAGTACCCCACAACTTCCGGGCGAGGGTTATTGATCCACAGGCTGAGATCGTCGCGGTAAGTCCACCAGGGCGCATGGGGAGCTTGGCTGGTATGAGGGGGGATCATGGGCCAGACCATGTGATCCGCGTTATAGGTGCTGACTAAATAGCGGATCGACTTTTGCACCAGTGGGTGCGACGGGGCCGCGCCCATTTCGCGCAGAATTTGCAGGGCATGAGTCGTCGCCAGGGCCGAGGATTCAGGCAGGCGGAAATCGGGTTCGAGCGCGTGGCCGAAGCCGCCGTCCGGGTTCTGGAATTTCGCCAGTTCCTCCAGCACAGATTCACGCGATCCCGCTTGAAAATGATAGGCATACAGGCGGCGCTCTAAGGGACGGGCATGATCTTCAAAAAATGCAGCGGCTTTGTCTTGGGCGGTTTGATCCAGCAGCAGCATGGGATTCTCTCCTCAAATTTAGATTGATAGCACAAATGTTCTGCAACTGACTATAACACGCTGCGCTGGTGAATGCAAAAAAGAGCCAGACAGGATCGCGCCGTTAAAATTCCAAGATATACTTAAAAGTATCCTTTGATTTTATCCTGCGTCATAGGCAGGCATCATGACATCATCAAACGACGATATTCACAATACGCAGCAGCTCGCAAACGCTGCCGAAGCTTTTGTATCGGCGCTGGGGGCGTGGTTCCCCGGTGATACATTCGAGCAGTTTTTTCATGGCAGCACGCTGCGACGCGCCTATTGGTCGGCGCTTCAGGCGGCGCTGGAAGGTTATTCCACGCCGGATAATGCCGCTTTCGCCAGAGGCTTGATGACCGGGCAGGCCCTGGCGGATGAGCGGGTGATCCGGGAACTGCTCAAACTTTTTTTACCCGGTCAGACCCCGGACTACCTGGCGGTGGCAGGATATTGGGGAGAAACGCTCTCGATCCCCGCTAGAGAGCATGAACCGCTGGCGCGATCCGCCGAACTGTTATTTATGCTGCTGGCGGCAGAACTGCGCCGCTCGCCCGATCTGCGGATCGCGCTGTACCGGCTGGCGCAGATTCATGGCCAGGGGTTTGATATTCCCGCCGATATTGCGGCGACTGCCGAACATGACCTGAACCGCTTGCTCGATGCGGCTCTGGTATCGGGACCGAATACGCTGGCACTGCAAGTGCGGCATTTGATGGCGTTGGCGGTGGCGCGCGAACCTGCCGAGCCGGGGATGAACGAACTCCGGCTGAATGCCCTGGTAACATTGGCGGAATATCTCGCGCCGAGTGACCTGCGCCGGGTATGGACCAGCCTTTATGAACTGCCGGATGCATCGCTGCGGCTGCGCCTGTTAGGGCGGCTGGCTCCCTATCTCAGCGCCCGGCAGCTTGTCCCCGATGCGCTGGCGCTGGTGCAAAACACCATCCAGACCAGCACCCCGCCCGTTGATCCGGCTGTGCGCGTCGAGGTGCTGCTCGATCTGGCTCCGCACCTGGACACGCCGAACCAAGACCAGGCGCTTCCCCCGTTCCAATACCGGGTATTTGCGGGTGTCCAGTCGATCAGCGATCCGGCTTCGCGAGTGCGCGCGCTGGGAGCGTTGATCGGCAACCTATCGGTAGAATTGCAGCTTCGGGCGATCTCGCTGGCGTTTGACGCGGCGGGCAGCGTCCCCAGCGATATGGCGCGCGCGACGGCGCTCAGCGTGCTGCCGCCGCATCTGCCGCCGGAATTTCATACGCGGTTGTTGGGGCTGGCCTATGAAATCGAGATGCCGGAAGCCCGCGCGCTGCTCATGGGCCGTATGATCCCCTATCTGCCGTCGCCGCTGCAAGCCCAGGCACTCACCGGGGCGCTGCACGCCATCGAGCAGATCACCGGGGAAGACGCGCGCACGGCGGCCCTGATCACCCTGGCCCCATATATTGACTCGGTGGGGCCGCTGCGTTATATGCCGCAAGGGCTGCGGCAGGCGATTATGGTGACGTTTACCATTGAACGGCGGGATGATCGCGCTCGCGCTTTTGCGGCGCTGGTTCCATACCTGTCGCCTGAACTGCTTACCGAGGCGCTGCAAGTGATCAAAGGGATTCGGGATGATCATGACCGGGCGGCGACGCTCACCCGGCTGGCGCCGCATCTGCCCGTTGAATTGCAGTCCGTCGCGTTTGGGATTGCCCACGAAATCCACCCCGCTGCGCCGCGTGCATCGGCGCTGGCGGCGATTGCGCCCTATCTCGCCCCCACAGCACGCGCCCAGGCGCTTTCGGATGCGCTGGCGGCGGCTCTGGCGATTGAGTCACCGTATGATCAGGTGTTGGTGCTGGCGGACCTGTCGCCGCATCTGCCCGAAGATTTATTATGGCGTGCCATGCAAAACGCCCTGGTCGCGGCTCGCGCCATCCCCAGCGAAAACGAGCGGGCGCGGGCGCTGGTGTTTGTAGCGCCTCACCTGCCCAAAGGTTTGCTGTTGGATGCGGTAAGGGATGCCTATGAAGTCAGCGACCCGGTCGAGCGTGTATCGGCGCTCAGCGCCCTCATGCCCCGCCTTTCGGATGAGCCGCGCCAGCAGGTCGCCCAAGATGTGATCGATCTGGCTGCGGCGAGCCGCCCACCGCACCACAAGGCGAGTATTCTTGCCTCGGTGGCGCTGGTGCTGCCGCCCGGTTTGGTCGAAAGAGCGGTCGAAGAAGCATTGGGGATCGATACCCCCTACGACCGGATGCATGTGCTTTCGGCGCTGCTGCCGCGAATGCCCGATCTGCTGCGCGATGAAGTCCTCGACGCGGCCCAGGCCGTGCCGGATCGTTACCAGCGCGTGAACGCCTTGTTAGAACTCATCCCCTATACTACTTATGGGCTGCGCCAGCCGATTCTGGATCAAGCATTAGAGACGGCGCTCGGCATTTCGGATGATTATGACCGGGCCAGCGCGTTAGCTCACCTGGCTCCCTACCTGGATACTCACGGTGATTCTCAAGGCCGCCAGCAGCACGCCCTCAGTTTGGCGCTGGATGCCTGCCTTGAACTCACCGATCCGGGGCAGCGGGCGGTCTTGTTAGGACGGGCGGCGGCAGTGTGGGCACAGATTCTCACCCCGGCGCAGTCTTACGCTCTGTGGCGGCGGGTGGTGGCCTTTACACGCCGCCGTCCCCATACCGAAGTGCTGACCGATCTCGCGGCGCTGTCCCCCGTGATCGATCTGATGGGCGCGCCTACTGCCGTCGAGGAGATCGCCGGGACGCTGGTGGTCGTCTCGCGGTAGAAAAACGCGAGCCGCTTTTAGCCGAAAAAACGGGTGCGGCGGTGCCGTTTCTCTACACAAATTCGCTCGGCTGCGGTCCCCTCTCCAACCGCGTTGGAGAGGGGGTAGGGGTGAGGCCGTTCTTAAATTGTCACTGTTGGACGAAGCATCGTCGTTTCCCTACAAAAACCTGTTATCCACTCCCTGATCCCCTAATAACCGTCAACTCAAGAACTGAAAACTAAAAACTGATAGTTTCTGACAGCGTTTGAAAGCTGTCTTGTATAGGTGTACCAATGCCCGTGACAGGTATTGATAGCTGCTGTGCCTTACACTGTGAGACAGTTTGCAGGGGGTATTGTTACTGGTGTCACAAATCACAGGCGGGTAAACAACATGGATTTCAAACGTAATGGAAATGGTCACAATGGGCAGGCGCGCCGCGAACGGCTCCGGCACGCATTAACACCGCGCACGCTGCGTTATGCGCAAGTTACCGGGTGGGGTATGGCGCTGCCGGATCGTATTATGCATAACGATGAGTTCGAAAAAATCGTGGATGTCGGAGACGACTGGATTTATCCTCGCACCGGGATTCACACCCGGCGGATCGCGGCGGAAGGCGAGACGGCGACCCTGTTTGCCACCCGCGCCGCACAGCAGGCGATCACCGTCGCGGGCATATCGCCCGAAGACATTGATCTGGTGATCGTCGCTACGTCTACCCCTGAGTTTATTTTCCCCAGCACCGCCAGCCTGGTTCAAGGCGCCATTGGCGCGAACAAAGCCGGGGCGGTCGATGTTGCGGCGGCGTGTTCGGGCTTTGTTTATGCGCTCGACCTGGCGTATAACAAAATCCGCACGGGCAGCGTCAACACGGCGCTGGTGATCGGCGCAGAGATTTTTAGCCGTCTCTTAGATTGGACGGATCGTAAAACCTGTGTGTTGTTTGGCGATGGGGCCGGGGCACTGATCGTGCAGGGCAGTGATACGCCCGGCGGCGTGATCAGCAGTGTGCTGCGCTCAGACGGCGCGGGCTGGGACAAATTGGTCGTGCCAACGGTAGGCAGCCGCGAAAGCTATCTGCGCGACAGCACCAAAAAGATGCACACGATGGTTATGGATGGCCGCAGCGTGAAAGAATTTGCCATCGGCGCGATGGTAGACGGTATCAAGACGGCGGCGGAATCTGCGGGCCTGACTCTGGCCGATCTCGATCTGATCGTGCCGCATCAGGCCAACCAGCGCATTATCGACGCTGCCGCCGAAGCACTGCCCTTCCCGTTGGAAAAAATCTTCAGCAACCTGGAACATTACGGCAATACCTCGGCGGCGTCAATCCCGATTGCGATCACCGAAGCAGTCCAGACGGGGCGGCTGAAGCCCGGTGATCTGTTGGGATTGGTCGGGTTTGGCGGCGGGCTGTCGTGGGGAGCGATCATGATCGAATGGTGCGGCCAGCCGATCACGGCGGCGCAGACTCAGCCGCAAGCCGCGCTGGTGATGGAATAAAATTCGGCCTCCCCTCTTGAAAAAAACAGGGCGCAGCAAGCAACAAGTGTCAAATGGAAAGCGTCCGGGTTTGCGCGCGCCGCCTGCGCCGCAGGTTCAAGCCCTGCGGCTAAAGATCAAAAGCCTGGAAGCGCACTAAAGGCGCTGAAAATCGGACTCTTACCAGCCCCTTTAGTGGGCTTCCCCGTTTTATCCATAGCCAGACGCTTAAGCGTTCGGCGGATTAAGTTGGCACTCATTGGGCGCAGCAAGAGCGCCGCTGCACAAACAATGTCACCCCTTTCTCTGCGCAGCGGGGAAAGGGGCCGGGGGATAGGGGTAAACTCAACTTACTCCAACGGATAGATCCAAAAAACCGCCACCTCGTGATTTTCCATATCGTCGTTCGTATAAAACGCCTCGCGGATACCTTCCAGGCGGCAGCCAAGCGCTGCATAAAATTTGCACGCCGGGACGTTGTTCGTCTGCGTTTCAAACAACAGCGCGCGATACCCCTGCCGCTGCGCCCAGACGGCGGTACGCCGGAATAAGTCGCTGCCGATGCCCTGCCCGCGCATGGACTGATCGAGCATGAGATTCCACACCAGAACGGTGCTGTTCCATTCTTGAGGGGTTGCGTCGAGTATCCCCACCAGCCGATCCGCATTTTCGACTACCAGATGCAGCCCGTCTCCCTGCAAAAAACGCCGCCGGATGTTGGCCTGTTCGACAGCGTCGAAGTCATACGCATCGCCTTTATCGAACGGTTTGGGCAGCGGGCGCTCGATCAACCGCCAACCGGCTTCAACGCCGCTGCCGGTACGCTGAACCTCTAACACCGTGAGGCTGGTGAAACTGGGGCGAATTTCGGCCAGACGGGGAATGTCTGCTTCGGTCATGGGGCGAATAGTTGACGACATAGGGCTTGATTAACCTTGTTAACACGATTAGGATAGTTTTCTGGCGCGTGCGATACGTTTATTCTACGGATGCGCTTCAATTTTTCAAGAATCGTGTATATTCTTAGAGAGTATGGTTTGCACGCCCGCCTGCGGGCGTCTTTGGGGAGTCACTATGCTGGAAATGCTGCGCGAACGCGCCAGCGGTTGGGGCGCGCGGGCCAGTCTGGCCCTGCTGCTGATTGTTTTTTCGGAGGGGGGAGTCTGGCAAACCCCCACCGGGTTTAACGGCCTGGAATGGATCGGCTTAGCCGTGTTGTATCTGGCGCTGGCGGCGCTGGCGCTGGACCTGATCACCCGCTGGAATATCAATGATGTGTTCGGTCTGTTTTTGCTGGCAGGCAGTTATGGCCTGATCAACTCAACGCTGATCAGCCATATCACCGCCCAAAACCTGCCTGCGAGCCTGCTGGTACGCCCGCTGGCGGCCCAGCCGCTTATGTTTTTGGCAGCGCTGGCCGCCTTTCAGATTCTCGCCAGCGGGCGCGCTACGGGTCCGCTCGAATTCGTGAGTGTGGCGGGTATCGGGCTGGCGTGGGGTATCTGGCTGCGCTGGTTCCCCGAAGCGTCTGATCAACCAGTTCCTGATGTTAATATCGGTACGGCATTGATCCTGGTCGGAGGTGGGTTGATCGCGTGCGCGGCGATTCGTTTCATCCTGCCGCCTGCCGACATTTACCGCCGCGAAGACTGGCTGCTGACCCGGCTCGAATGGGGCGCGGCGCTGGTGGTGATCGCGGCGGCGTTTGGGATCGGATCGGCCCAGGGATTGATCTCGCGTAATGCGTTCAGCATGACCGTCTCGCTGGTGTCGTTTATGGGCGTGGTGTTGTTTGCGACCGCCAGCCTACGGCGGGGCGCTTCACTGCTCAAGAGCATCACTCCGCCGCGACGACCCAACTTGGCGGCCTGGCTAGTGTTGATCGTGCCGTTTCTGCTGGCGGGTTGGATCGGCTTCAGCCTGCCGGGCAGCGGGGACAGCTCACTGCAAAGCGATATTCTGTTTGGCGCGCTGACCGGCTTTGGAATCGCGTGGCCGCCGACAGTTTCCGCGATGGTCGGTGTGCGCGCGTTTATTCGGCTGGCACGAGAGGGAGGGTGACAGCGCATGGCTGACGACCCTTTTCTCGATCAACTGCTGCATGGTGATGCGCTTGCCGTTCTGCCTACCTTTCCTAAACACAGCGTAGACCTGATTTTTGCCGATCCGCCCTACAACTTGCAGTTGCAACAGGATTTGTGGCGGCCCAATATGACCCTGGTGGATGCGGTCAATAATGCCTGGGATAAGTTCGAGAATCTCCAGACTTATGACGATTTCACCCGGAACTGGCTGCTCGCCGTGCGTGACGTGATGCGGCCTAGCGCGACGATCTGGATTTCGGGAACCTATCACAATATTTTTCGCGTTGGGACGATTCTGCAAGATTTGGGATTCTGGGTGCTGAATACGGTCATCTGGCAAAAGACAAATTCTATGCCCAACTTTCGCGGGACGCGCCTCAAAAACGATGTGGAGTTTATCATTTGGGCCAAACGGTCTAAGACGGCGCGTTATACCTTTAACCATCACCTGATGAAGCAGTTCAACGGCGGCAAACAGTTGGGCTGTGTCTGGACGATCCCGGTATGCGGCGGACCCGAACGCTTGAAAGATGCCGCTGGTCATAAGCTCCACCCGACACAAAAACCCGAAGAACTGCTGCGCCGGATCATCCTGGCGAGCAGCCGCCCCGGCGACACGATCCTTGATCCGTTTGCGGGATCAGGAACGACAGCCGTGGTCGCCAAACAGCTTGGCCGCCACTGGATCGGTATAGAACAAGATGAAACGTATCTTCAGGCCGCGCAAGACCGTGTGTGGGCTGTGCAGCCCCTTGCGCTTTCTGACCTGGACCGCGCGGCAGAACGTCCGAAGCGTGTGCCGTTTAAAACGCTGCTTGAACGGGGTTATTTG
>JACRBK010000283.1 GCA_016234525.1 Chloroflexota bacterium | reverse complement strand
TTCCTCAAACAGCTTGCGCAGTTCGTGCAGCGCAGTTCGTAACGACTGCTGCGCCGACGCGCGATCCAGGTCGGGCCAAAACATGCCTAACAGGTGTTCACGCGATCGTGGATGGGTCTGGGCCGCCAGATAGTACACCAGGGCGCGATTTTTGCGCCGCCGGACGGTGACCAGTTTCCCATTTAGCTCGATACGCGGCTGTCCCAACAGTTTGATGATGAGCATGGTGGTTGTAATGGCGTTAACTTTCTGTGCGGTAGCGAGTTTGTTGAATCAATCCTAGCACACCGATCACAAACTTAACAGTGCGGCGGATACGAGATTGTATTGTCGGCGCTGGTCCGGTTTTCTATCCCGTGCAACGGGCTATAATGAATGATTTGGATTGATGAATGCTCAAACTTTTTTGGGAGAGTCTTAGATGGCTATTCAAGCAGTAGAAAACACTTATTGGGTTCTCGAAACCGATCACACGGCCTATACGCTGGGCCTGAATCGGGGCGGGTTGTTAGCGCATAGTTATTGGGGAAAACGTCTGCCTTACCTTACCGATTATCCGCCCGCGCCGAGTTTCGATGAGCAGCCTTTTCATTCGCCCAGTCCGGGCGAATTTCCGTTTAACCGTCCGGCGCATCTGGTCCCCGAAGAATATCCCGGTTATGAAGATGTCAAATACATCGAGCCGTGTCTCAAGGTGACCTTTGCCGACGGCGTGCGGGACGTGGTGCTGCGTTTCGAGCGCGCTGAGATCATCGACGGCGCACGGCCTGAACTGCTTATTCATCTGCGCGATGTTCATTACCCCTTTCAGGCTGTTTTGCACTACCGCCCTCATGCCGCTTATGACCTGATCGAGCGTTTTGTCACGGTGACGAACGCGGGGGAATCGCCTATCGAGATTGAGCGGATTTTTTCGGCGCAGTGGCATTTACCCCTCGGTGGTCAGTATTGGATGAAGCAGTTAACCGGGCGCTGGTTCGATGAATTTCAACTGCGCCACGAGATGCTTAATCCCGGCGTCAAGGTCCTCGACAGCCGCCGCCTGACGACCAGCCATCACGCCAACCCCTGGTTTGCTGTTGATCGCGGCTCGGCGGAAGAAACGCAGGGTGAAGTCTGGTTTGGCGCGCTGGCGTGGAGCGGCAACTGGAAGATGGCCGCTGAAGTCACCAATTTTGCCTCGACGCGCGTCAATATCGGGCTGAATGATTGGGATTTCCGATGGCAGTTGGCCCCCGGCGAATCGTTCACCACTCCCAGCAGTTTTGCCGGGTATACCGATGGTGGTTTTGGCAAGGCGAGTCACCATTTGCACGACTTCATCCGCGATCAACTGCTGCCACACGGCGCGCAGCCGCACCGGGTCTTGTATAACTCGTGGGAAGCCACCTTTTTTGACGTGAGCGAAGAATCGCAGGGCCGATTGGCTGAAATCGCCGCCAGCCTGGGGATCGAGCTATTTGTGACGGATGACGGCTGGTTTCATGGGCGCAATTGGGACAATGCCGGGTTAGGCGATTGGTGGCCGGACGAAAAGAAATTCCCTAATGGTTTAGGGCCGCTGATCCGGCGGGTGAATGATCTGGGCATGGATTTCGGCCTGTGGGTTGAGCCGGAAATGGTCAACCCGGACAGCGATTTGTACCGCCAGCATCCCGATTGGGTGATTCATTTCCCCTCGCGCACGCGCACCGAGACGCGCAACCAGCTTATTTTGAACTGCGCACGAGTCGATGTGCAGGATTACCTGATCGAGCGGCTGGACCGGATTTTGTCCGAGAACAATATCACCTTTATCAAGTGGGATATGAACCGCAATGTCAGCCAACCGGGTTGGCCGGATGCGCCGCGCGAGCCGCGTGAGTTGTGGGTGCGGTACGTGTGGGGCGTGTATCGCATCTGGCAAACGCTCAGCGAGCGCCACCCGAAGGTGATCTGGCAAAGCTGCTCCGGCGGCGGCGGGCGGGCGGATATGGGTATGTTGCAGTTAGCCGATCAAATTTGGGTCAGCGACAACACCGAACCCACCGCGCGGCTTGCCATTCAACACGGCTTCTCTCAGGTGTATCCGGCGGCGGCAATGGAAGCCTGGGTCACGGATTCCGGGGATCGATTCCTCTCGCTCGAATTCCGGTTCCATGTGAGCATGTGCGGCGTGCTGGGCGTGGGAGCGAATCTGCTGCATTGGGATGAGCGAGATCGCAAAACGGCCCACAAGTGGATCGCGTATTACAAAGAGATTCGCGGAATTATCCAGAACGGCGATCTATACCGCCTCGATTCAACACAGCCTGACGTGTTTTGGAGTGTGCAGTATGTCAGTAAAGATCAGGCCGAGGCGGTTGTGTTTGCTTTCCTCACCCACCCGATGAACCCGACGCGGCTTCAGATTGTGCGGCTGCGCGGGTTGGATCCCCAGGCTATGTATGAAATTGAGGGTTTTGCCGGGCGGCGTTCCGGCGCGGCCTGGATGCAAACCGGCGTGCAGTTTGACCTGAACCACTTTGAAAGCACGGTGCGCCGCATCCGGCGCGTGTCAACATAAGCTAAATCTAGCCCCACCCCTGTGTCCCCTCCCCACTGCGCTGCGCTGGTGGAGAGGGGATAAACCGGGCGCGGCAAGCGACGCCCCTACAAAAACTCGCCCGGCTGCGGTCCAGGTGAGGCTGCTTTACCAAAATGAATTGTGTCCGCCTGTTCGTCATTTCTTTCGCTGAATCCCTATAATTTGAATATTGGTAATGGGGGCGAAAGGCAGTGGACATGACCTCAACCGAGTTTCACCGCAACCAACCTTCTCCGCTCGATTTGGGCTTTGTTTATGATACCCACGTGAATCCCAGCGCCACGCGGCGGCGGGCCGACACCCTCGGCAAGCGCCGGACGGTCAAAAAAAACTGGCAGGCGGCCTGGCTGCTGCGCGCCGTGACGTGTATGGACCTCACCACACTCGCCGGAGATGATACACCCGGCAAAGTTCAGCGTTTGGCGGCAAAAGCCCGCCAGCCCGTCCGGCAGGATATTCTAGAGGCGCTGGGTGTCGGGGATAAAAACATTACGGTGGGAGCGGTGTGTGTATACCATGCGCGTGTTCCTGATGCGCTCGCCGCCTTGCAAGGGACGGCCATTCCCGTCGCGGCAGTCTCTACCGGTTTTCCTGCCGGACTCACGCCCTTCGAGCAGCGGATCGCTGAAATTCGAGCTTCGGTCGCGGCGGGCGCACAAGAGATCGATATTGTGATCTCGCGCGAACACGTCTTAGGTGGTCACTGGCAGGCGCTGTATGATGAAGTCTGCGAGATGCGGCAGGCGTGCGGAAATGCCCACATGAAAACCATCCTCGCGACGGGCGAATTAGGGCCGCTGTGGAACGTTACGATGGCGAGTAAGGTGTGTATGATGGCGGGCGCGGATTTTATCAAGACCTCGACAGGCAAAGAACCGGTCAACGCCACACTGGAAGTCGGACTCGTGATGACCCGCGCCATCCGGGAACATTTTGAGCGCACCGGTTACAAAGTCGGGCTGAAACCCGCTGGCGGAATTCGCACCGCTAAACAAGCGCTCGACTGGCTGGTTTTGATCAAAGAAGAATTAGGTGATGAGTGGTTGAACGCCTCCCTTTTTCGAATCGGGGCCAGCAGCCTGCTCGGTGATATTGAACGCCAGCTCTCACACCATGTGACGGGCCATTATGCCGCGCTGCATCATATGCCGGTGGCCTGATAAGGAGAATGTTTGATGAGTGTGGCTGAC
>JACRBK010000274.1 GCA_016234525.1 Chloroflexota bacterium | reverse complement strand
GTTCGGATTGATTTATGCAGGTGTTTCATCCTTCCGCGTGAGGGGAACACCGTCCAGATAACGGCTGTCGCCGTCAGCATAATGTTCTTCTTTCCAGATTGCAGCGCGCTGTTTCACCTCGTCAATGGCATAGCGTGACGCGGCATAGGCTTCGGTCCGGTGTCCTCCGCGCACGACGATCAACACGCTCGGTTCGCCCAGTTGTAGCGTCCCGATCCGGTGCTGGATGCGGCAGCGCCGCACACCAAACTTTTCCAACGTCTCAGCCTCGATCTCGTTCAGCGTTTTTTCAGCCAGTGCCACATGCGCCTCATAAGTCATCGCCTGCACCGGGCGGCCCTCGTTTTCATTGCGCACTGTGCCATAAAAGATCACCAGGGCGCCGCTGCCAGGGTCTTCGGTCTCGCGCAGCAGCGGTTCTAACTCCAATGGAGAATCCACGATCCAGCGCCCCATATACCTAGCCTCCACTGACCGGAGGCAGCAGCCCGGCCTGATCGCCATCACGCAGCACAGTGTTAAGTTCCACAATCTCATCGTTGACAGCATAGGCGATGGTATCCAGCCGTACCGCCAGCGCCGGGTACTGCGCTTTGAGCGCCTCAACCAGCCCGCCCACCGTCAGCCCATCGCCCGGAAACTCAAAGGTTTGTTGTTTTGTGCCAACATCCTGTTTCAGTCCGCCGTAAAATATCACCTGGATTTTCATGGGTTTATCCACCAATATGAAACATTTCGACTTTAGGCGCAGCCACGCCGGTTTGCTCGGTGCGGATTTCCGAATAACGATCGGTACGGCGGCTCCACACCCCGCGCACGATCTCCGCGATTTCCTCATCCGATGCGCCCGCCCGCAGCGGCCCGCGTAGATCGATTCCCTCAACCCCAAACAGGCAGGTATAGATTTGACCTTCCGGCGAGAGGCGCAGCCGGGTGCAGCTTCCGCAGAAGGGTTTGGTTACCGAGGCAATCAGCCCGATCTCACCGCCGCCGTCCTGGTAACGATAGCGCAGCGCGACCTCGCCAAAATAGTTACGTTCGATCAGTTCGAGTGGCATCTTCGCGTTGATCATTTCGGCGATCTCAGCGGCGGATACCACATCGTCCAGCCGCCAGCCGTTGAGCGTTCCCACGTCCATATATTCGATAAAGCGTAGAATATAACCCTGATCTTTGCAGTAACGCGCCAAATCCACGACCGTATGATCGTTGACTCCCCGCTGCACCACCGCGTTGATCTTAATCGGGGCGAATCCGGCCTGTTTCGCCGCCGCGATACCGTCTAACACTTCCTGGACCCCGGATCGCCCGCCGTTCATGCGACGAAAAACAGTATCATCCAGGCTGTCCAGGCTGACTGTCACGCGGTGCAGCCCGGCTTCTTTGAGCGCCTGGGCTTTTTGCGGCAGCAGAAAACCATTCGTCGTCATGGCGATATTCTCGACACCGTCCAGCGCGGCTAACTGCGCCACCAGAATTTCGATTTCCTGCCGGACCAGCGGTTCTCCCCCGGTCAAGCGTAATTTGACCGCCCCCAACCCAATAAATACACGCGCCAGCCGGGTGATCTCCTCGAAACTGAGCAGATCGTGTTTGGGCAAAAAGTGATAATGCTCGCCAAAAAGTTCGGCGGGCATACAGTAGGTACAGCGAAAATTGCACCGATCGGTGACCGAAATCCGCAGATCGCGGAAAGGCCGGTTGAATTGGTCGAGCAAGGGGAGGGTGTCTTTCAACGTCGAGATATCCTGACTGCTAGTTTTAAAGATACCTATCATCTAAATTATAAGCGGAGAGCTGCATGGTTACCAAGCTTCGCCCAGATTAAGCGCTAATTCGCCGCTAAATTCCGCATGTCATTATCGGCAGATCGCGCGGCACAGAGATTTCTCGCTCCGACTGCACTTCCAATGTATCAGGGTGGCTCACGCCTTGCAAGAGCAAAAATGGCGCGGTGAAGGGATAATTCGGGCTGCGTGTGGTAAAATAATGGGTGTATCAGTTTTCAGTATGGGTGCTGCAATACCCTGATGCGATTCTCTGGCTAGAGCCTTAAAACTGTAAACTGATAACTGTTTACTCTCAACTATTCACACACCATGCCATCTCGTTATCTGCGTACTTCCGAAATTGCTAAAGCCGTTGGGGTACATCCTAACACCGTCCGGCTGTATGAGGAATGGGGATTTTTACCCCCCATTCCCCGCAGCCCCAGCGGCTACCGGCAGTATACCGAACATCACCAGGATCTGATGCGTCTGGCCTGGACCGCGCTTAAATGGCCGTTTCCGGGTGGCAAAGCGCCGGTGATCGACCTGATACACAAAGCCTGTGCTGACAATCTCGGTGGAGCGCTCGAACTGGCTTATCTCTATCTGGCAAAGGTACGCACCGAACAAGTCCAGGCGGAAGCCGCCGTCGAGTTTTTGGAACGGTGGGCGCAAGGCAATGTCACCGACGTGAGCGCCGCGCCATTGAATATCGGTCAAGTAGCGCATCGTCTCGGCGTAACGCGCGATCAACTGCGCAATTGGGAGCGCAACGGTCTGCTGAGCGTCCCGCGTGATCCACACAGTGGTTACCGTTTGTATGGTGCGCTGGAGATTGGTCGTGTCCGCGTAATACGGATGCTGCTCCAGGCGGGTTATAGCCTGATGGCGATTCTCCGAATGCTGCTCACCTTCGATCAGGGCCAAACCCACAATCTGCGCCAGATGTTAGACACTCCCCGCCCCGATGAAGATGTCTATTCCGTCGCCGACCGCTGGCAGTCTACCCTGGCGGCGCAAGAACGGCGCGCCTCAAGTGTGATCGCCCTGCTCGGTGAGATGATCACCAAACCGCAGCAGCGCTAAAATTTCCATTTTTCTGGCTCTATAACCCTCCATTTGTTTACTAAGGTTTTCCGGGTGTTCTTCCGCGCCACATCGACAAACCCTCCACTTATACACCAGGGGTGTATGATAAAAACGGGTTTGTCTGAACGTTCTGTTCAAAGGAAAACACACACCGATGGCTCAACCAATTATCACTGTTCGTCAGCTTTCCAAGACTTACCGCGTGCCGGAGCGGGACGCCGGGCTGCTCGCTTCGATCAAAAGCCTGGCGCGGCGCACCTATAACGATGTTCAGGCCGTCCGCGATATTAATTTCTCGCTAGAAGCCGGGGAGATCGTCGGCTTCATCGGTCCTAACGGGGCAGGGAAAACCACAACCCTCAAAATGTTGTGCGGTCTGCTGCATCCGACCAGCGGCGAGGCAGAAGTGGCGGGGTATATTCCCTGGCAGCGCAGCGGAGTTTATCTGCGCCGGATCAGCATGGTGATGGGCAATAAAAGCCAGATGATGTGGGATATTCCACCGCTGGATACCTTCCGCGTCTTAGGCGAAATTTATCACGTTCCGGCGGCAGAGTTCAAACAAACGCTGGATGAATTGGTCGAACTGCTGGATATGGGCGAATTACTCACCCGCCCGGTGCGCAACCTGTCGCTGGGTGAGCGCATGAAGTGTGAGATGGTCGCGGCGCTGATCCATCGTCCGTCGGTGTTGTTTCTGGACGAGCCAACGCTGGGGCTGGACGTCTCGACTCAGCGGCGGCTGCGGCGTTTTGTGGCCGACTACAACCGGCGCAGAGGCGCCACCGTGATCCTGACCAGTCACTATATGGCCGATGTAGTGGAACTCTGCCCGCGTGTTATTTTGATCCACCAGGGCAGCCTGCTCTATGACGGCGCGTTGAGCGGGTTGGTAGAGCGGCTCGCCCCGTTTAAGCTGATCCGGCTGACACTGAACCAGGAACAGGCACCGACCATCGATGGCCATTTGCCGCCCAACGTAGAGGTTCTGGAGCGGGAAAACGGGCGGCTGGTCCTGCGGGCTGGGCGCGCCGAGACTCCCGCGATCACCTCCCGGCTGTTGGATACGCTGCCGGTGGTTGATCTTGTTGTCGAAGACCCGCCGATTGAAGCCGTGATCGATCAGATTTACCAGGAGGCGAAGGTATGAATCACCGGGGCGGTTGGGCGTTAGTTCGCAGTACATGGTTATCGTGGATGCAGCATCGCAGCTTCTTTTTTGTGCTGGCCTTCGGCTGGATGATCCCGCCGCTGGTGTACCTGCTGGTCTGGTCGACCGCAGCGGGCAGCCAAGCGATCAATGGTTTTACGCGCGGGGAATTTGTCGCCTATTATCTGGTGCTGATCCTGGTCAACCAGTTGACCTACGCCCAGACGAATTGGACGGTGGGCGATGTCATCCGCGAGGGCAAGATCAGCCAGATGCTGCTCTACCCCATGTCGCCGCTGTACAACACCCTTTCCAGCGAATTCGCCGGAAAAGTGGTGTATATGACGTTTGCTGTTCCAGTGACCGCCGTTTTAGCCGTGCTGCTGCATCCCGAACTGCACACCACACCCGGTCATGTGCTGGCGTTTATTCCGGCGCTGATCTTTGCCTGGGCGCTGCGTTTCTTCTGGGGATACTGGCTGGCGCTGCTGGCATTTTGGGCTACACGTGCCGATGCGCTGCTGGCAGTGCAGGATACTCTGGTCTTTTTGCTGGCGGGACAGGTTGCCCCGACACTGCTGCTGCCGGGCGCGCTGCGCGGTCTGGCAAATGTGCTGCCGTTCCGGTATATGGTCGGCTTCCCGGTGGAAGTGCTGACCGGGCAGTTGAACGGCTCCGCGCTGTGGGTAGGGTTCGCCGCTCAAGTGGGCTGGCTGATGATCGCTGTCTTGCTCTATAAGTGGATGTGGCGTACCGGGCTGCGCCGCTATTCGGCCATTGGAGGTTAGTGTGCGTTATCACCTGAAACTGATCGGGCTGTTTATTCGGGCTTCGGCGCAGCAAGAACTGGCTTATCGCGCCAACTTTTTGATCAGCCTGCTGCATTCCCTGTTGAATTTCGGCACTGGGCTGCTGGGGCTGCTGGTATTATTCGAGCAGGTGGAGGCGATTCGCGGCTGGGATTTCGCCTCTACGCTGGCGGTGTTGGGCGTGTATCTGACGGTGGGCGCGGTGCGTGATCTGTTTATCGGCCCCAGCCTGGACGCGCTGACCGGGATCAATGGTGATATTTGGGCCGGGCGGCTGGATTTTACTCTGATGCGCCCGGTGGATATTCAATTCTGGTCCAGTTTTCGACAGTGGCGGCTGTTGGCGGTGTTCGATCTGGCGTTAGGGGCGGGCGTGCTGGCGAAGGCGATCTTTGAACTGGGCGCAGCGGTCACTGCTTCTCACCTGATCACCTTTCTGATCCTGTTGGGATCGGGCATGATCACTTTCTATGCGGTGCAGCTTGCCTTTACGGGGCTGATGTTCTGGAATCCGGGGATGCTGTTCTCCTGGGTGTTTAACGGCATTTTTCAGATGGCGCGCTATCCGGTCCGCTTATATCCCGGTGGGCTGCGGCTGGCGCTGACCTGGATCGTGCCTGTAGGGGTGATCACCACGCTTCCAGCGCAGGCGCTCACCGGAGATGTTCCGGCGCTGACACTGGTGGGGAGCCTGTTTCTCGCTGCCGCATTGTTTACCGGGGCGTCACTGCTGTTCCGTACCGGGCTGCGACGTTACGCCAGCGCATCGAGCTAATAAAAAACGAGGGGCGCTCTTTGCAGCGCCCCTACGTGATCAACCTGCCTACCGCTGGTTGATTATTTGATCCGCGCCAGCAGGTCTTCTTCGTTCATCAACAGGTAGGTTTTTCCCGCGTATTTGATCTCGGTTCCCGTGTATTTAGGGAACAACACGCGATCACCCACCTTAAGGTCAGTGGTCATATCTTCTTCGTTGCCCACGGCCTCGATAATGCCTTGCTGCGGTTTTTCTTTGGCGGTTTCAGGCAGCAAGAGGCCGCCAGGAGTCTGCGATTCGCCTTCTAGCGGCAAAATCAGGACACGCGCGCCTAGAGGTTCAATATTGATCGGTTCGGTCACTGCTTGACTCTCCTTAAGAATCCGTTAGATAGTTTGAACTACTGCCGATCAAACCAGCCTGATCGGGGTGGGTTCAATATGCTTTATCCTTAGGCTTTAGAAGCCTGCCGGACAGAAGTTTTGACTTTTTCTAGCAGCATCTGTTCCGGGGCCGCACCTTCAATATAGGCGTTTTCGTTGATCACCGTGCGCGGCACACCCATCACCTCATAGCGCTGCCCCAGGTGAGGATACTCGCTGACTTCTACCATGTCCGCCGTCACTTTGTCCGATACATACGCCATCTGGTGTGCCAGATTGACCGCGCGCGGGCAGTAAGGGCAGGTGGGCGTGACAAATACCTGCAAATGCACTGGTTCTTCCAGGTTGTTTAGATAGTCCACCGTGCTCGCGGTCAAGTCTACTTCACCTGTGCCGACCAGCAGCAGCGCCTCGATCAACGACGTGAACTCATATCCGGACGGAATACCGAAAAAGCGGATTCCGTAGTCCTTATCGCCTTCGCCCAGCACGGCTAACGCCGGGACTTTGTCCACGCCCATCGCGCGCGCCAGTTCTGCATCTTGCACAAAGTCGCTGGTCTTCAACGTCACCAGATCGGATAATTCGGCGACTTCTTCTGCGATCTGGTGTGTTTCTTGGCAGTAACCGCACTCGAGTTCCTGAGTAAACATGTGCAGCGTAACGGGTGTTTTTATCGCAGACAACAGACTGCGTACTTGATTCTGAGTATCCTGATCCATGAGCCGCATGATAAGCCCTCCTGATAACCTGCTTACGAATATTGCACATCCGGTTAGATGCAGCAGAGGGCCGTCGGTTGCGCCATATTGGCTTCATAGTAGCGCCAAAAACGTCGTTTTTCTAACAGAAATGTATAAGAAGTGCGCCAGCACGCGCCTGGCGCTATAATTCTTCCCAGAGCGTAGGTCCAGTCAACAAAGGAGACGGTCCGATGGAATTCTTAGAAATGCTGTTAGGCGGAAAAAACGGGCGCAACCGCGACCAACTGCCCGGCATTTTGGGCATGTTTTCAAAGTGGATTTTACGCTGCGGCTGTTTGCTGCTGTTCTTTGCGATTGCGGGGCTGGTCCTGCTCGTTATTGGGATCGTGCCTGTGGGCGGCGACTTCGTAACCACCGTGATCGTTGTGATCACGATCATCGTCGCCGTGGCCTCGTTGATCAAAGCCAGCCTCGGTTATTAACAATCTATCCGTAAATTATCTTTGTAGAGGTGTGGCGCGGCAAATTTACGGATAGATTTGCGGATTCTTCGCTTTATCTCTCCAGGCTGCGATCAATCGAAGTCATCAGCCCGATCCGTTAGCTGTGCTGCCAATGTTGCCGGGTCTGCGGGATGATTTTCGAGCAGATCGAGAATCGCCTGCCCGGTGATAAATACCCGGCGCAGTCCGGGCGGTTGGCTGGCCCGCAGTGTGCCGGACGCCAGCAGCCGTTTGACGGTACTCAGGCTGACATTTAAGACCTCGGCCACTTCCGCACGCGAATATACGCGCGTGGATACGATGGGAGGGCGTTCAGTGTGATGTTTAGACATAGCTGCACCTCCTGATCATAAATTAAGGAAAACTCTGCCGTACCCATTGCATGGGATCAACTTGCACTCCCCCCACCCACATCTCCCAATGCAGGTGCGGGCCGGTAACGCGCCCGGTGGAGCCGATAGCGCCAATGATCTGACCCTGTGTGACCACGTCGCCCACCGCCACGTAGATTTCGGACTGATGCCAATATCCGGTTACAACGCCCCAGCCGTGATCAATGATCGTTGCATTTCCGCGCACGGGCAGAGATTCGGCTAAGACTACGACGCCAGCTGCCGGAGCCAACACCGGCGCTCCAGTCGCCCCGCCAAAATCGGTCCCGCTGTGAAACGTATTCAATACACCACCGTTATACGTGCGCCGGGTTCCAAATTCCGAAGTGATAGCCCCGGCAGAAGGCAGCCCCATCAGACCATCGAAATAACGCTGCGACGTGAAGGTGCTCATAATGCGGGCGATTTTTTCCCATTCGGGTTCGGTTACCTGAGAGGTTAACAGGTCTTGCTGCTGAGTGTCGAGCGAAATTTCCTCGGCCCCATATCCACCATCATCTACTCGTATATATAGGGTAAAACCGCTCTGTACGCCCGAAGGTTCCACGGCTGTCAACACCAGCGGGTAGATTCCGGGAGCGGTAAACGGATGAATCCCAAATGCCGCCGAGTGCTGAGTCGCGTCTTGTGTCACGATCTGCACCGGATAATTCAAAAACGTGCCAGAAAGGGTTGCGGGTCCTTGCGTTGTCAAATGCAGGCTGATCGTCTGTCCCTGCACGGCTGGGATCGGGGTGAGAGTACAGGATGTAAACGGCGGCGGCCAGTATTGCAGTACACCAGAACTGTTCTCTGGCTCAGCCGGTATCCACAACTTTTGCCCAGGAAACACCGGCCAAGACCCGGTGTTCTGGTTGGCCCGCAGCAAATCGATCAGCGAAACGTGGTAGCGGAGAGCGACCCGCGCCAGGTTTTCTCCGGGTTGTATATAGTGGATTGCCTGTGGGATAGGCTGCGCGGGATCCTCGACTCCCTGGTTGATCGTGATGTCCTGGCCCACATACAGCCGCAACGGGTTGGTCAGGTAGTTGGCCGCCGCCAGAATCTCTGCGGTTGTGTGATAACGCAGTGCCAGGGCAGGCAGAGTATCCCCTGGTTTGATACTGTAAACGATGACGGCTCCTGGTGAATCCAGGTGAGCATTCGGGATGAGAAGCCGCTGACCCACCGCAATATAACGTGGATCAGCAATCCCATTGGCTTCCGCGATGTCATCTACGGTCGTACCATACAGCATGGCGATTCCAAACATCGTTTCATCACGCTGAACGACATGGATCGTCATTCCACCCGCCGGATTAGTCGTTGTTCCTCCGCCTTGAGCTGCCGCAGGGAATACAGCACTCAGCGCCAGGATCACGCTAAGTATCCCGATTCCCCCGACCCGTCGAAGTCCTGCAAGCATCATGAGCTTCTCTTACGAATCTCATCATAGATCGTCTGCGACTGCAACAACAAGTCCAGCGCACGCTGCGCCAGGTCTAAACCTTGTGTCGCCGAATTGGCGAGCAGCAGGGAGGCGCAATCACGTTCAAATAGGGCGCGCGCCTGATAAGCCAGGCCCATCCCATCGGATTGCAGGTCTACCGCTTCTTCCAGCCGGGGATCGGCAACCTGTCCGCTCTGAAGCTCTGTTAACTGTTCGGCGCTAAAGGCAAAAGCAGCGGGCCACGCTTGCAGTGTGCAGTAATTCGCGTTCGGCTGTCCCGCCGCCGCTGCTGCTTCCCACTGGTCGATCATACCCGTTTTAAAGTTGTTTTTGAGATCTCCCATCACCGTCGGATACACCGCCGACAGTTCGCGCAAGAGCGGCGCGTAATCAAACTTGGGCAGGGGTAGTGGTGTCTCGGTTGGCCTGGGCGTCACTGTCACGGTAGGCGGCTCAGGTGTTACGCTCGCCAGCGGTGTTTCGGTGACCGGCAGGGTAGCGGTCGCGGGCACAGTCGCGGTAGGAGGCGCGGGTGTAAAAGTCGCGCTGGGCGTAAATGTCAATGTGGGCAGCGGCGTGATGGTCGGGCCGACGGTTGGCGCAGGATTGCTAATAGCGCTTTGCAGCAGACTGGCAACCTTGCCCAATTGGCCGTCCACGCTGTCCAGTTCCGTTGATGCTTTGATCACTTTTTCCATCTGCGTCGCCGGATCCGCGCACGCGCTCATCAAAAAAATCCGCGCTTTTTCCAGCGTAATCAGTGAGGCGTCCAGGTTTGCGCCGACAATTTCCAGGTCCGGATAGGTATAGTTATCTTTTTGCGAGAGCTGTGCCGGGCCGGGCAGCGTATATGACAGCGGGCAGGCGACCTGTCCGGTATTATTGTAATTCAGAATTTCTCCCCGAAGCTGGGCCGTTAACTGTTGCACCAGATCAAACTGGTCCCGAATACGTCTGACAAGATCGTCTCGGTTAGTGGGGGTGGCGTTTCTCCATGAATTATCCACAACGGTTTCGCCGTCATCGTCTCCACCCAACAGCGACCCCACTAGTCTGATCCCCAGCGACGCGACAAACAAAACGATCAGTCCGATCAACACCGTGCTTAATACCCGGTCGCCGACCGGCAGATGGCGCACGGATTTGCCCTCATGAATCGCCCTGAATACCGCCAGGGCATCATGCGCCGCATCACGCACGTGCTCATCCTCATCCTGGACATAGGCGTTTTTCAAGAAGGGGATTACCGCTGGATCACGTGTCGCGGCCAGCAGCGCACAGGCTTTGCGGCGAGTATTTGGATTCGGGTCGTCGCGTAACTGCTCGGTCAGAGCATCCCAATTTGGCTTGCTCATCGAGAACCTCTTTTTGGGCTGGACCAGACTTTCGTTGACTTGTCCCAATGATACGTCAAGTCGTGATCCTGGAAAAGCCTGGGTTTGCTAATTTAGAATATCGTGTCTGGTTCGGAAGTATTGTGGTTCAGCGCTTGCATAATGACCATCAAATCGGTATCACGCAGCGACCCGGTTGGAACCGGCTGTAACTGGATCGTCAGCCGCCCAATCGGTTGGTACAGTGTCTCAAAGGTATGAACTGACATCGGCTCAGCCGTCCAACGCACCAGCGCCTCGGTAAAAGCCGAGTCTTGGGCGCGAGCGGCCAGTTCAATGATCGTAGGTGGCGTGTGGGCCTCATGAAAGACTAAACGTAAATAATTTTGGGCGATAGGATTCGTTTCGAGCAGCGAACCCGTTGAATCGAACACCAACATGGCGGCGGTTGTATGGGAAATAACCGCCTGAAAATAGGCTCTGGCTGCGCTCAGTTCATTTTCCAGGCGCGCTTTCATGATCAATATAGTGGCATAGGGAGCAAATAATTCTAAGACCACCTGATCGCGATCACTAAATACACGCCCTGGTTTGGTCTCGTGCGCGTCGATGACTCCTACGACCTGACCTTCATGGATCAGCGGAATACTCAGGCTGGCATGATACGGCATATCGTTAAAATCAGCGGCGCGTCCATCCCACTGCCGGTAATTTTCGACCCGCATCGCTTGCACTGTTTGCATCACGCGCCCGGCCAACCCTTCGCCGATCCGAACCTGACGGCCAACGATAGGGGTCGTGCACGTCGTGCAGGC
This sequence comes from Chloroflexota bacterium, assembly GCA_016234525.1. GTDB lineage: Bacteria > Chloroflexota > Anaerolineae > Aggregatilineales > Aggregatilineaceae > JACRBK01. Next base: position 5,601 of record JACRBK010000274.1, on the reverse strand, counting down.
GACGACTTCCAGCCGGTCGGGGCCAATCGCCAGTAAAACGCTGATGACATCGGTTCGCGCCAGGCGGCGCGCATGTTCAGCTACACCCGCCAGGGCCGTATCGAGGGATAGATCGCTGGTAAACGCCTGAGAAGCGTCGTGGATGGCGCTCACCCAGCCGACATGGGCCTCTTGGGGGGCGATCTGGAACTCTCGGACGAGATAATAAGCTAGCAGCAGGCTGACTATCCCACCAAAGGCCCCGGTGAGGGCGAGTCCGTGCAGCGTGCCGGTGCTCAATGTGATCGTTTGGAGTATGGCCAATCCAAGCACCGGTCCGGCCATCAGCGGCGTGTCAATTTGACGCCAATAGTGCCAGCCGACATAAATCACCATCATCAAATATACGACGCAGATCGACGCTAACACTTTGCCCAAAGGGGTATAGGCGCTGTCGAGCATGGTCGCATCGAGGGGCGAGTTCAGCACAAACAGACCGTGTTTCCAGATCGCGGGCTGCAACACGACCAGGGCGGCTATGCCAGAACGACATAACAGCGGCCACGCTTCTTTCATGGCCTGAGCCGCCCGCAGCAGCAGCGCGAGTGAGGTCGAAATAACCAGAAAAAAACCAATGACGATCAACGATAGCAGTGCTTTGAGCACTGATTCCGAAGCATCCGTCCACAAGCCGGTTGCGATCAGCAGCGTGGCTCCCTGTAACAGCGCCAGGCTGCTGACCAGTTGCAACAATGCCCTGCCGGTCGAAGTTCGCCACTGCTGCCAGAAGAGAACCAACAACAGCACACTGAGCGTGAAAACCACGGCCAGTAAGTTCGACACCAGGGCAAACAGCAAAGAGGCTGACATTGAACCCTAAACAGGTTATTCTCCGACCGAAAACGAGCAGTCGCCCGTGTCTATTTCGTTGGCGGTGCCAGGACCGAACTGTTTGTATCCATCGGTAATGGCTTCATTCCAGGTCAGGCGGAACTCAAGTTTATGATCCCCTGCCGCCAGCCTGCCTAATGGATAGTACCAGTATACAATCCACACCCCGCCCTCTTCTTTGATCTCGGTTCCGTACCGGTTCCAGTTTTCTAATATCTCACCATCCAGCCGCACTTCATAACGCGCATTCGTGAGATGCTGGTCCATCAGTTCGGGGCGGGCGACGAACCAACTCCATTCTGCATAAACGTTATCGATAGCGGTGACCTCTGGCGGCAGGAGATTTTTCTGGCGGCAGTAGGCTAAAATCTCGACCCGGTTGGGTTCCGATAGGGTGGGGCGTGGCGTGACCGGGGTCCCCAGTGTTGGTGTGATTCCCGGCGCGATAGTAACGGCGGCTGGCTCTTGCACGATGTCTTTAAAATTCGTCGTGACCAGCCTGGATACAATCCACAGGTACAATACTTCGCCATCCGGTTCAGCATAGGCGACTTTGTACCATTCCTGCCCCCGTGAGTCGGTTTGCAGGCCCATCACTCCCAGGGTGGTCCCCGGTGGCACGCTGACCACAATCGGGTAATCGGTTCCTGGCCCTTCACGCAAGTTCACATTTTCTCCAGATTGAATGATGCCTTCCACCGTTGCGGTCGGCGTTGGCGAAGGGGTGGCGGTGCGTGTCGGCGGGATAACCGTCAAGGTTACCGTAGGTGTATTCGATGGAGTAAGGGTCAGGCTAGGGATAGGAGTCGCGGTAAAACGCGGCGTAAAAGACACTATCGGGCCAAGTGTGCGCGTGGGCACACTCAGCGCTACTTGCCCCTGATCGGCGGCGGGGGTGGGGGTTTCAGTCACCTCGTCACAGGCGGCCAGCAGCGGAACAAGGCCCAACAGCACCAGCCACAGACTCCGGCACAACAGCTTATGCATGGGTAGGCTACCTCCAAAATCACACACCCAAATTACTTCGACGCTTTTCAGATTAACAGTATTCTTGTGTCTGCACAACAGCACGTTTTTTGTACTAAAAATCAACCCGCCGTTAACGTCGGCGGGTTGAGGTCGATGAAACCAAAGAATCAGTTGGATGGTGATGGCGGCGGTGGTTGATCGGAGGGGGATCTGGGCTGCCGGCCCGTACTCAACAAGAGTCTGACCCGGTCGATCAGCGTATTGGCGATATAAGGTTTGGTGACATAAGCATCCGCGCCCATTCCCAGGCCTTTACCGATAGTGGCTGGATCAGCTTTCGCAGACAGGATCAACACCGGAATATTGTCGAACCGGGACTGGGCGCGAATCTGGCGCAGCAGTTCCAGGCCGTCAATATCAGGAAGCATTAAGTCCAGAATGATCAGGTCAGGCGTCTCGTTTTTCAAAAAGGTGACTGCCTCCCGGCCATTCAAGAACAGATGCGGTTGCGCCCCAATACGGCCCAAAAGCATCCCGATCAATTTGAGCAGTTCGTGGTCGTCATCTACGACCACTATCTTGGTAATCTGTTGATCTCCACTCACCTTGTATACCTCATGTCTGGCAGTGCAAAAACTAAACGAAATGCCTTACAGTAGATACAATTGGATAAGGCCGCGTATCGTAAGGATACGTGGAGAATATAGGATAAGTTTTACCCTTAGTTGCGCTGCTAAGCAAGCCTGTCTCAGGTCTCAGTTCGCTTGACAACCCATTATGGCTGTGCTACAGTACGGCTCAAATGAATTTCAGCAGACAATTGCTTTACAATCAATTAAAAATTAAAATCCCAAAATTTGCAAACTTCGGACTGGTAGAATTGCACTAGATCAGGAGAGATACGGTGGCTAAGTCACGCAATGATCAATTAGCAGAACGCCTGCGCGATTTGCAGGTCAGCTCGCCCGATGTAGAAGCCGCCGCCGTTGTCAGTGTAGACGGTTTGAGCATGGCGTCTTCGCTGCCCGCCAATATCGAAGAAGATCGCGTTTCGGCCATGTCGGCAGCCATGCTGTCCCTGGGTGAACGTATCGCCAGCGAGTTGGGACGTGGCAACCTGGAGCAGGTGTATGTCAAAGGTGAACACGGGTACGTTATCCTGAGCGCTATTGGAGACGAAGCTGTGTTGACCGTCCTGGCACGCGAGCAGGCGAAACTGGGTTTGATCTTCCTGGATATGGGGCGCGCGGTTAAAGAACTGGAAAAGTTGGTCTAATCCACCACACACGCCGACAGCTTTTCGCGCATACCGTCATCCCCGGCCACTGGCAGCCAGGAGAAGGGGGTATGCGTTGTGCAGGTTTCTTTACAGCGGGAATGCGCGGCGGCCAACGCCTTTTGAGTGCTACCCATAAAGGGGGATGCTGTGACCGATAAGTCTCGCATTTTGATCGTAGAAGACGATCTCGACCTGGCTGAGATGCTTAATGCCTATTTCCGCGTCCAGGGCTACGACGTGCAAACGGCAGCCTGGGGCGAGGATGCTGTGCGTATCACCCAGGATGACCCGCCTGATTTGGTGGTGTTGGACATTCGCCTGCCCGATATTGACGGTTATGAGGTGTGCCGCCGCCTGCGTTCACACCGCCGCACTCAGGATGTGCCGATTATTTTCCTGACCGAAAAACGCGACCGGGTAGATAAGTTATCCGGTTTGGAATTGGGCGTGGTCGATTACATCACCAAGCCGTTTGATATTCAGGAACTCCGGCTGCGGGTACGAAATTCGCTGCGGCGGGCCACTTTGACCTCGTTGGTTAACCCGGTAACTAATCTGCCCGAAGGCTCTACGGTTGACGAAAAACTAAACGGTTTGCTGTTCAGCGATCAAACCTGGGCTGTGTTGATGATGACAATCACCGGGCTGGATGATTTTCGTGAACTGTACGGTTTTGTGGCATCAGATGATGTGCTGCGCGCCGTCAGCCTGATGATGAATAACGCGGTGCGCGAATTCGGGTCCGAAGATGATTTCATCGGCCACCTTGCCCCGCACGATTTTATAATTATCACTGGCGAAACCCAATTGGCTCCCATCCGTGAGCGGATCGAACTGCGCCTGCGCCAATCGATGGAATATTTTTACCCCTTGAAAGACCGTGAAAAAGCCAAACAGGCCATGCAAGAAAACCGGCTGAAGCTGGTGATTGGTTATATTGATCGCTCGCAAGGCCCCTTCCAGGATCTGGACGCGCTCAAAAACGCGCTGCTGCGTTCGCGCCAAATGGACTAAAAAAACAGCCGGGGTGATCACTCACCCCGGTTTTCATTTCCCCTAAGTTTATCTGATTTGAGCTTGCTCCGGTTTGGCTGTCAGCCGGGTCTGTGCCGACGTTCCAACTCAGCAGCGACATCCTCCGGCGATAGCCCGCGCTGTGCCAACAGCACCAGGCAGTGATAAGCGAGATCGGCCAGTTCAGAAATCACCCGCGTGTCTCCCTGGCCCTTAACCGCCAGGATCACCTCGACGGCTTCTTCACCGATCTTTTTGACAATCTCATCTTCGCCTGCGTCAAACAGACTGTTGGTGTACGAACCGGGTTTCGGGTTGGTCTTACGATCTTCGATGGTGGCGAAAACGTGGGTCAAGATGTCAGTCATTCAGCGCCTCCAGGGTGCGATAAAAACAAGATACTTCGCCGGTATGGCAGGCCGGACCAGCCGGATTCACGCGGATCAATAGGGTGTCGCTGTCACAGTCCACGCGGATTTCGATCACGGTCTGGGTGTTACCGCTGGTCGCTCCCTTGTGCCAGAGTTCGCCCCGACTGCGGCTCCAAAAGACTGTCTCGCCGGTTTGCACCGTCTGGCGCAGCGACTCGGCGTTCATCCAGGCGACCATTAACACGGCGGCGGTTTGCGCATCCTGCACCACCGCCGGGATCAGCCCATCACGATCCCATTTGAGTTTCGGGAGAATCTGGTCCAGATCAATCATGCGCTGCCTCGACAATCCGCACTGCCACGCCGTGATCCTTCAGATAATCTTTCACCTGCGATACGCTGATCTGTTTGTAGTGGAACAGGCTGGCGGCCAGCGCCGCATTTGCTTTGCCTTCGACCAGCGCTTCGCGGAAATGATCGAGCTTCCCCGCCCCGCCCGACGCGATCACCGGGATGCTCACCGCCTCGCTAATCGCGCGGGTTAGGGTGATCTCATAACCGTCTTTGGTGCCATCACGATCCATACTGGTGAGCAGAATCTCACCCGCCCCACGCGCCTCCACATCCCGCGCCCACTGGATCGCGTCCAGCCCGGTGGAGATACGCCCGCCGCTCACGAACACCTCATAATTTGTCCCGTTCCAACGCGCATCAATCGCCACGACGATACACTGTGATCCGAACCGTTCCGCGCCTTCGGTGATCAAAGTGGGGTTGCGCACCGCCGCGCTGTTGATCCCGATCTTATCCGCCCCGGCCAACAGCGTCGCGCGCATATCGTCCACTGTGCGCAGCCCGCCGCCCACGCAGAACGGAATAAAGATCGCGTCAGCCACACGCCGCACCACATCGAGCATGGTTTCTCGGTTTTCATGCGTGGCGGTGATGTCGAGAAAAACCAGTTCGTCCGCACCTTCCCGGTCATAGATCACCGCCTGCTCGACCGGGTCGCCCGCGTCGCGCAGATTGACGAAATTGATCCCCTTCACCACGCGCCCATTCATCACATCCAGGCAGGGGATAATGCGTTTGGCTAAC
>JACRBK010000013.1 GCA_016234525.1 Chloroflexota bacterium | reverse complement strand
GGACATTCCCAACTACACCTTGATTCCGGGTTGTATTTCGTATGGGGAAAGCAGCACGATCATTTGTGGGGCGCAGTAAACGATTATGATGAGGATATACTAAATTATGCAGCGCAGGATGTGGGGAATCGTCAGCGTCGTGGGAATGAGCGCGGCGGTACTGATCACGCTCGGGCTCGCATTTCGAGCTTTGCCGGTGCAGGCGCGCCCGGCGCAGGGTAACTCCGGTCAGCAGATTCGGGTGATGTTCCAGGAGACAGCTACCCCAGTGGTAAGCGTGACCCCTACCAACACCATCACCCCCAGCCGCACAAAAACTCAAACCACCACGGCCTCCGCCACGGTTACGGTTGTTCCAGTGTGCAGCCTGGTCACGCTCGACAGCGCGCGGTTGATTGACACTTACCTGGAAATCAGGGTGCGTAACGGGAACGAAACTGCCCCGGTGTTTATCACGCGGGCGGAAGTGCAGTGGAGCAAACCGGCGGCATTTCCCGGCCTGTATGCTGACGAAATGCGCATTGTAGGCCGATCTCGTTTTTGGTTCGGTCCAGATTACAACCCGCCGACAACTGCCGATACGACCGATCCGAACTGGAACGACGATATCCCATCTTATTTACTGCGAAGGTTTGACGGCGGCCCCACGATTACCACCGTGCGCGTGAGATTCTCAAACGGCCCAACTATGTTAAGCGATTACATGACGCTCGGCGATTTCAGCGGCACGCGGCTGTATTTCAGCACCACCTGGGGCGGCCTGACGTTCAACCCGGCGAACGACTGCATGATCGAGATCACGACGCCCGCCACCGGCACACCGACCCCCAGTCCCACACCGATCACCTACACACCTACGCCATCACCTACTGCCAATTGCACGAATTTTTCGGTGCATGATCTCACTTTTGAAACGAATGGTGTCGTAAGTTTTTCCCTCACCAACAACGATACGACTCCGGTCCATATCACGGGATTTCACATCAACTGGAACACCTATTATCGTATCCGGCCCTATATCACGCCGCTTGATTTTGTGTCAGTCGGCGAAAAAGGCGCTTTTGATCCGACATCGGTGGTGGTATGGGATGGTAATGCCACCGTGTCGCCCTTTGAGGCTGCTTCAGGCAGCCCTGATTGGCGGACAAATCCGGTGATTCTGCCGGGAACAACGACGAAAATCTGGTTCGACTTCGATGGGACCGCTGGTCCCATTGATCTCTATCTTGGCTACAATGCGTATGATTTTAATGATAGCTGGTTCACGCTCAGCGGAGACTGTGATCCCCAACTGCCCGATCAACCGACAGTGGCGCCCACTTCCACCGTGACCATCACGCTCACGCCGAGCAGGACTCTGCCACAAACGCCAACGACGAGCGCGATCCCGACGTTTACTCCGTCCATCATGCTGACGCCGTCCAAGACTTCTACCCCTTCGCCCACCTTCACGCCTACACGAACCATCACACCGACTCTTCCGCCGTCGTGGACACCGTTCCCGGCGACACTGACACTCGCCGCCAGCCTGACTCCGTCCGTCACTCCGGTGCTAAGCTGCGCTGATTATGAATTGGAGTTCGCCGGATGGTTTCCCAATGGGATAGTCGGATTTTTCCTGCACGTACACGGGTCGATCCCCGCATCGGTGAGTGGATTCCACCTGAATTGGGCGCACGATCCGTCGCCGCAGCCACTCATTCGCGCCTTCACGCGGGGCGGCGCGCCTGGCAGTTGGGCCAACTTCCCTTTTTGGGCTGGGTGGGACACCGAATCACCGACCACAGCATCATCCACCGGGGGTGAAGGGGACTGGAACTGGTTCATCAGTACCTACCTGGATGCAAATGAGACTCACTACCTGTGGTTCGACTTTCATGGAACAGAATTGTATTTGAACGACCTGGGATACACCGCCGAAGATTTCGCCGGGTCGTCCGTGACGCTCAACACTCAGTGTGTGGTTGTGTTGGGCCAACACCCGGAACCGACCTTCACACCATCACCCACCTTCACGCCGAGCAAGACTCCGCCGCCCAGCCAGACGCCTGTGCCGACAGAGACACGAACGCCGACGCGCACCCGCACACCGACAGCCACGCGCACGCCATCACCGACTGTGATTCCATCGGCCACGCGCACGGATATTCCCAATTACACCTTGATTCCGGGTTGTATTTCGTATGGGGAAAGCAGCACGATCATCTGTGGGGCACAGTAAAAATGAAAACGCGGCCTCATCCCCTACTGGTCAGTCCACGTTAATTTTGTAGGGGCGATGCTTGCGTCGCCCGGTTTTCCCCTCTCCACCAGCGCAGCGCAGTGGGGAGGGGATCAAGGGGTGGGGCTGGATTTTGGCTTAAGTTGACACTCATTGGGCAGGGCAAGCCCTGCCCCTACATCTCCAAACGCTGCTCGGCCTCACCCCCTACCCCCTCTCCAACCCAGTTGGAGAGGGGACCGCCGCCGACCGGGTTTGCGTAGGGGCGCACCAACGCCGCGCCCGATGGGCGTTAATTTGAGAGCGGGGTGGCCTAGGGCGGGCCAATCATCGGGCCGCCGATCATAATCACCGGCTGATCGAGCGGGGTTCTCCATTTATCCCAATTGGAACCGGTATAAAACGATCGGGTGCCGGTGGGCGGAAAACGAGTAATGATCGCGTTGCGCAGCGCGTCGGGCATAAACAACAGCGGATTATAAATAAACGACTTTTTGTAGCGAATTTCCAGATGGACATGCTGCGACCCAAAATCCACCGACCCTAACACCGTGTCCGGTTCTACCACGCTGCCCAGCGCTAGATTGAGCGGCTTGTTCGCCAGATGTCCATAGATGATGACATAATCCGTACCGTCTACCGCCACATCGACCCGGTAGGGTGTGAAACTGTTGCCGGTCCCTTTATAAGCGAGCTTTCCGCGCACCCCGGCCCTCACGTCAACTCCGCCCGGATGTCCAAGATCCAGCCCACCGTGTAAACCCTGGCTGTAGCCAATATAGTTGTGATCGGGCAGCGCGCGGTGATTATAGGCATAGACGGTATTGCCGTAATAAAAGAGCCACTGCATTACCGTCACATCGAGCGGGCTTTTGACAAAGTTAAAGGCGGGCTGTGCCACACTGGTGTTCACACTGCCTGCGGGCAGCATAAAGACTTCTTGCGAACTGGCCGATTTTTCGGCAGACCAGCCAGCAGTATGACGCAGCCAGAAATTATCTTCGGCCTGGATACGCGAGTTAGGGTCTACCTGCACCGTTTCCCCAAAACGAAGCTGTGCGCCCGCAATGATCGTGCGCGGTTCCAGCGTCGGCTCAGTGCGCACATTGAGCGCTGAGGTGACGACCTGGAATGCCTTGGGGTTAGGAATCGGGTCCGGGTCGATAGGATCATCAACTTTTTTGATATTTTTGATGTCGATCCGCGCCACGGCGCGCAGTTCGGGCGCGCCAGCAGTCCCCAGGCGGAAATAAGTCAGCCCGGCGGCCCCCTTTTTCATGGCATAGACTCCCGCATCGGCGATCTGTTCGGGCGGGACCGGCGTCCGGCTGATCGGATCGTCATACGCCTGGAGCATCGGCACGATGGGCAGGTTATACCCGGCCAGCGTGCGAAAACAGGTATCCAGATAGGGTGTGGCGTCACTGGTGCCGCTGCTAAATTCCCAGTGATACACCATCGGGTGCAGGCTTTGCACCGAGGGCAGCCATTCCTGGATAAAAATATCGCGCGGGTGATTGCCACGATAGTCGAAACACAGCGCGAGATGGAAATGCGGCGGGATGCCATCACGGATTTTTCGGATCAGGCGGCGCACGACATCCGCCGTCTGGCTGCCGAAATACTGTGGGCCGACTTCCACATCCAGAATCATCGAGCGAATATCCGCCACGTTGGACACGTTGCACGCCTGGATGATAATGCTGGCTTCGGCGTCTACGTTTTGGCCGCGCACCACACACCACAGATGCGTTTCCAGCCCTTCCTGAGCCAGTTCTGTCGCCCACGTTTTGATCATCGCCGGGCCGGAGATCGCCATCGACTTTTTCGTATCATTCTTGCCCTGCCAGAACGCGCCATCGCTGGTCTTGATCGCAATCCCCGCCGCGTTCGGGCTAAATTGTTTCACCGTTTGGGCCAGCTTGCGGGGCGTAGCTTCACCCACCGCGTCACCCATCCAGTGCAGCCACAAAATACGCTTATCGAAAGGAGTTGGCATAACATCACCTCTTTCAAATAATGCTTAATAGTAAACCACCCGTGACACAAGCAGTTTCATTGTAGCATAGTTTTTAGGGGCAATAGCAGGCGAGCGCACCCGCGTGTTTAGGTGCGGAAAATCTCTTTGACGGATAAAGTGAAACCGGGCAGCACTTCGCCGCCGTCCACCGTCCCATCGATGCCGATCACACGCGGCGATTGGCCGGACACATAAATCTCGACATGCTGGCGTTCGGAGTCTACGACCCACACCACCGTCCCAGCCTTGAGGTAATTCGCCACTTTGAGGCGCAGCAGATACGGAACATCAGACGGTGACACGACTTCAACCGCCAGTTCGGGCGCGAATGGGTTATACCCCTCAGCGGCCAATTGAGGTTGGCGCGCGGCTGACAAATAAGCAACATCGGGGGCATATCGTTCACCGGACACGCGGTAGCCCCCCGCCTCTCCGGTGACATGTCCTGCGATCTTTTGCTCACGCAAGAACAGCTTGATAAAAAAGCTCACATTCGCAGCAATCTCTGAAACACGCGGGTTAGATGGCACTTCGACAATCTCCCCCCCAATGTATTCAAACAGCTTATCTGCGCTGCTGGGCTGCGCGATAAACTGCTCAAATTCCTCTATGGTATACAGGCGGGTTTGTACAGACATGCTGCGCCTACCTTATCTCTGATCATAATTCGATTATAGCAGGGAAACACCGCGCTCGTTTTGCTTACTCTGCCCCGACCGTTAGCAGATACAACCCGTAGTCCTCCGGATCAACGTACACGATCCGCGAACCATCGGGCGAAACGCTCCACTCACCGTTCGCCACGCGGATCGGCAGATCGTCGGGATCGGTGAGCCAGCGCAGATCATCTTCGATCACATCGACCACGCCGAGCGCGTGCGCGGCTTGATCGGGATCGTAACTCAGCACAAACAGCGAACGATCATCACGCCAGCGGTACGCGCCAAAAAACGGCAGTTTGTGCGGCGTGCTGCCGGGTTCGGTGAGCAGAACATACACGCCGCTGGCGGCGGGGTTAGATTGAAAAGGCGCGTAATAAACGAGGCGCTCGCCGCCGGGCGCGACCTTCAACCCGTGCAGATTTTCAACCGTGCCCAACGGCACCGCCTCGGCCTCCCGATCATCTACGTCGAGCACGTACAACAGCGATTCGGCGGTGAAGTCAATACGTTTGACGATGAGCAGGCGGTGAGAGTCCAGCCACAGGGCATAACCGCCGGAAAAACTGTAGACGACACGTGGATCACTGCCGTCCAGATTCGCCACCACCGCGCGAACGCCCGGCGAGGCTGTGCCCGGCATGATCTCACCGAAGACCACTTCCCACAGCAGGCGCGTTCCGTCCGGCGAGACGGCGGGATAATTGCCCCCCGTATCCACTTCCCAAGAAGCGCCATCACTCACGCGCGTGATCCGCATCCAGTCATCCCCCGGATTCTTCTGCACGCGCACCGATCCATCAGGCGAGTACAGCGACGGCGGCGCGGTTTCGACAAACTCACGCGGCGATCCGTCGAGCGGTTGGCGCAGCACAGCGGCGGAAATATCCGGCACAGAATCGATCAAATAAACCGCCTCCGAATCCGCGGGATTCCACCATACGCCGATATTCCACAGGCGCATCGATACGCGCGTTTGGGTGATCTCTACATCATCCGGCAGGGAGTCAAGATGGCGATAGGCGGGCGGGTTGACCGGAGCGCGAATTTCCAGGCGCGGCGGCCAGGGGTGCTGGTAGTTATTCAACAGATTGCCGCTAAACAAAATGTCCGGCTGATCTTCCAGTTTCATCCAACGCCGCGGAGAATCCAGGTCTTGCTGAAAATTGCTCGCCACGGGGCCAATACTCGCCAGCGTGTGCCAGTTCGCCTCAAAAAACGGCAGGGGGTTATAGGCGATCAAATAGTCGGCGCTGCGAATTTCAAGATGCAGATGCGGGCGCGATTCGCACGAGCCGTCAGGATCACCGGTCAGCCCGATCTCCGCGCCGCGCTGGACGACATCACCGCGCACGAAAGCCGGCACGCTCAACAGATGACCGTACAGCGACACAAAACCTGTCCCGGTGTGATCGATCACCAGGCTGTGCGGCCCGGCCCCAAATCCGTCCGCATCGACATACGACACCACGCCATCCGCAATCGCCAGCACGGGTGTGCCGCATGGCGCTTCAAAATCCATACCGAAGTGCAGCCCCTGGCCGAACTCGTACCACACATTCCCATAATTAAATGCGGAAGTGGTGTTGCCATAATGTTGTTCATACAGCCAGGTCGTCGGCCCCGGATCGCTGGCAAAGGGCAGCGAAAAAGGCGGATCATCCACGAGGATCACGCCCGGC
>JACRBK010000280.1 GCA_016234525.1 Chloroflexota bacterium | reverse complement strand
GCCCGCCGACGTGATCCTGATGGATGTCGCGCTGGCGGGTGTGATGAACGGTATCGAGGCGGCAGTGGCGATCCGGCGCGAATTCCCTCGCCTGCCGGTGGTGTTTTACTCGATTCAGGACGACGACGCTTATTACCGCGCCTTCCGAAGATCGGGCATTCTCAGCCATTATGCCTACGTGCGCAAATCGAATTATCTGCTGCCAGAGATGATCGTTCCGCTGCTCAAAGATGCCGCCGCCGGGCGAAGTTTTGTCGATCCCGACATCGAGACGCGCGTTCAGGAGGTCCGCCACCGGGACGAACACGCACCGATGGCCCTGCTCGAACCGAACGAACAAAGCGTGGCCCGCATGATCGCGCAGGGTTTGACCAACGAGCAGATCGCGGACCGGCTTGGCTTCCGCGATAAACGCACGATCAGCCGCACCAACGGGCAAATTTACGCCGCGTGGGGCCTGGCGGACACCACCACCGACGAAAAAATAGCCCGCACGCGGGCCGCGCTGATCGTCCAGGCCGGGCGGCTGATCCAATGGGATGCTGATGGAATCGCGCGCGTGCTGGACGAACGCGGCGATTGGGTCGAATGGGACGGCGGCTGATGAACGATTGCGGCGGCTCGGTGAAACGAGACGGGCCATGATCACCAACCTGCAATTTCTCGATTGGATGCTGGTCAGCGTCTCTTTATTCAACGCGATTGTGCTGCTGTGGTTGGGCCTGACGATTGTATTGAATGCCGAGCGGCGTACCTGGGGGCTGTGGCTGGTCGATGCCGGGCTGCTGTTGGGATCGCTGTTTTTTGTCAGCCATACCATCATCATCGGCCACGAGATGACTATTTTCGGCAGCCACGATCTAGAGGGTTGGTGGCAGATCGGGTGGTTCCCGGTCATTCTCGCGCCCTATGTCTGGTATGTGCTTATCTTGTGGTACACCGGGTTTTGGGAAAAGTCACACACGCGCCTGCGCCGCCGTCATTGGTTGGGCGCGATCCTGGCATCGAGTTATGCCCTCAGCCTGCTGATTCTGATGATCGTCGCCCACCCGCTGCCGACTTATCTCCAACTGACCGTGCTTCGATTCTCCAACACGACCACCATCGCGGGTTATCCGATGATGTTCGTGCTCTATCCCCCGTTCGCCGTGTTGTGCATTCTGCTGCCGCTGGACGCGCTGCGCCATCCTGAACCGTCACAGCGTTTGATGGGCGATCTCGCCCGGCAGCGGGCGCGCCCCTGGCTGGTGGCGGCATCGGCGGCGATGCTGATCGTGACACTGCTGCTAACGGCGTTCATGGTCTGGGTGGCGTTCCGTTCGCGCACACGCCTGCCGCGAATCTCCATCTCAGAGATCGCCGGACTGAGCGTGAACCAGTTGGTGGCGGTATTCGATCTGCTGCTGGAATGTCTGATCTGTGGGGCGATTTTGCTGCTCGGCCAGTCGATCGTCTCCTACGAGATATTCACGGGCAAAGTGCTGCCCCGGCGCGGCTTTTTCCGCCAGTGGCGCAGCACGATTCTGCTGGCGGGGGTGATCTCCGGCACAGTAGGTTACATGCTCTACTGGCAGCCGCTGCCCGTGTTCAGCCTGGTGGTGCTGACGACGGTCATGATCGCGATGTATGCGTTGTTTGGTTGGCGCACCTTTCAGCACCGCGAAACTTACGTGGCGCGGCTGCGCCCTTTTGTCAGCAGCCAGCGTATGGTCAATGCCCTGACGCACACGGAAAATGATTCTGGCGTGCGCGCATGGGTGCTGTTTCAGGCGATCTGCCAGGACGTGTTAGGGTCAGAGCGTGCTTTTTTGATCCCGCTGGGCGCACTGTCGCCGCTTGCCGGACCGCCGCTCGCCTATCCACGCCGCGAAACGCTGCCCGATCTGCGCCAGTTGGCGGGTTTATTCCCCTCTCCGCAGGCGAAGATCGTCATGCTCGATCCGGCGCAGTACAGCGGGCTGGCCTGGGCGGTGCCGCTGTGCAACGAGCGGGGCGTGATCGGGGCGCTGCTGCTTGGCCCCCGGCTGGAACGCGGCCTGTATACCGAGGAAGAGATCGAGATCGCCCGCGCCAGCGCCGAGCGGATTCTCGATATGCTCGCGGGGGAACAGATCGCCCGCCGTCTGGTGGAAATTCAGCGGCGGCGCTTCAGCGAAACGCGCGTGATCGATCTGCGCACGCGGCGCGCCCTGCACGATGATATTCTGCCAGCGCTGCACCTCGCGGCGCTCAAACTCAGCGGCCCCTCACGCACCGATCCCGCCGTCAAAGACGTGATCCAGGTCTTGATCGAGACGCACCAAAAAATCTCCGATCTGATCCACACGCCTGCCGGGGGTGCGGCGATCCCCGCCGCCGGGGATGATCTCGCCGCCGCGCTGCGCGAGATGGTGCAGCAGGATTACAGCGCCGCCTTCAACGCGATCCACTGGCAGGCGAACGGCGATCTGCCCGCGCTCGATCCGCTGGTGATGGAGGTGGTGATTGGCGCGGTGCGCGAAGCGGTGCGAAACGCGGCGCTGCATGGTCGCGGCGAACAAAGCGGACGATCCCTGAATCTATGGATCACGATCCAGCACGCGGACCGGCTGTGCATCGGCGTGCGTGACGACGGCGTGGGTATGGCCTATCGTGCTGCTGCGCCGCATGATCTACCGTCCGGCAGCGGCGGCGGCCTGACGCTGCACAGCACCATGCTGGCGATTATCGGCGGCGAACTGGTGGTGGAGTCTCCGCTAGAGGGCGGCACGCGGGTGGAGATCCGGGTGGGGGGTGAGGGTTATTGATCGCGGTTGTCTGACACCAGTTTAGATATTCGCTCTGTTTCCCCCATCGCTACTGAGTTTTCCACCGATATAACCTCGCTAAGAACAGGCGGAGTATTATTATTGAAAGAAACATTCTAAACTCATTCTATAATGATTCGAGGTAAACAAGAGTCATGTCACCTATCGTGCTTAGGCAGGGCAAATTTATTGTTGTAATTTATATGAAAGACCATACACCGGCTCATGTGCATGTCAAAAGCGCTGAAAAAGAAGCTAAAGTCGCCCTCAATCCGGTTGAAATTCTAGAAAATTGGGGGTTCAATCCTCGCGAAATCAGGTCTATATTAAAGATGATCCAGACATACCAACAAGAACTCTTATCAAAATGGAACGAGTTTTTTTCGGATTGAGATAGTGGAGGAACACAATGGATGTCACAGATCGGGCTGTTGCAGTATCCATCAGTTTTGACGATGAGATGGTATGGGTGAAGCTGACTGATCGGCGGGTGATCGGGATGCCGCTGGATTTTTTTCCCTGGCTTGAAAAAGCATCCCCCAAACAGCGGGAGCGCTATGAAATATCTCCTATCAGCATTTACTGGCCAGACCTTGAAGATGGTATTGACATGCACGCTTTGATCACCGGCCAATGGGCAAAACCAGCCAATGCGGGCAGTTAGAATCTGCATATCGGCAGCCCTACAATGCAGACTCGGCCCATGGTTATAACTGACGGCTGAAAGCCAAAACCCCGACCTCACCCCCTACCCCCTCTCCAACTCAGTTGGAGAGGGGACCGCAGCCGACCCTTCTCCCCCTTTCTCTGCGCAGCGGGGAAAGGGGGCGGGGGGATAGGGGTAAAATCGGGCGCGGCAAGCAGCGCCCCTACATGCCTATGACCCAGGGAAAAGTAATGTGCAAAGGGGCCAAAAGACCATTTTCAGCGCCTTTAGTGCGCTTCCAGGCCGTTGATCTTTAGCCGCACGGCTTGAGCCTGCGGCGTTAAAAGGGACCTCACCCCCTACCCCCTCTCCAACCCGGTTGGAGAGGGGACTCACCGCCGAAGACTCTCCCCTTTCTCTGTGCAGCGGGTGGGGCCAGAGGGGATCGGTGAGCTAGGGGTAAACCTAAACGCGGCGTCGCCGCGTCTCTACAAGACCTGGTGGGCTGCGGTCCCCTCTCCATTAGCGCTGCGCAATGGAGAGGGGGTAGGGGGTGAGGCTGTTCTTGCTGACCGCTATATTCGCGGCGGCCCCTGCAACACGCGCGCGCGCAGCGCCTCGAATGCTTCCGGCTGGCTGGGCGCGAAACCGTAGACTTCCGGCATCAGCAGTTCGAGCCACCACGTCATGCCAGCCTCCGCCGCCGCCCCGACGCGCACCGCCGCCTCAGCGGGATCATCCCCCGGCGAAACGCCCACATTGATCACGTCAAACGGCCCGGTCAGGTTCGCCGCCCGGCGCTGATCCTGCACAAACGTCACGGCCTCTTTCAGCAGCGCGACCTGCTCCGGCCCATGCGCTTGAAACAGCGGAAACATGCCGTCATAGTGCGCCATCCGCCGGAAGGGAGCCTTGTTCGGCCAGAAACCGCCCACCCATACCGGGATATGCTGGACCGGCGTCGGCAAAAATTGGGCGCGTTTGATGTGGTAATGCTGTCCCTCATAACTGAATGTCTCACCGGACCACAGCCGCGTCAGGACTTCTAGCCCTTCATCGAGCATCGACCCGCGCACCCGCGAATCGGCCTCCTCGCCCAAATCAGCCCATTCGCCTTCGCCCAGCCCGATCCCCACGCCCAGGATCAGCCGCCCATGTGAGAGCCGGTCCAATGAGACGGTTTCACGCGCTAACTTCCAGGGGCGGCGGCGTGGGATCGGCGTGACCGTCGTGCCCAGGCGGATCGTCTGCGTATTCAGCGCGACGGCAGTCAGCGCGATCCAGGGATCAACGGCTGGCTCTCCGACCGGTTCGCCGCGCCCGGCCTGATCGTTATACGGCGCGATGTGATCCCACAAAAAGAAGCCATCCCAGCCGATCTGTTCCGCTTCCCGTGCCAGATCGGCTAACCGGCGCACATCGGCAAACACGCCATAATTCGGCATATACAGTGCATTTTTGACTGCCATAAACTCCTCCTGTTTTGCGTTCGCGGTTCACCAGTATGCCCTATGTGCCGTTGCATAAAGCCCAAATAGTTGAGGCGTGCGGCGGGCTTGCGGTATACTACCCTATGGAGCCTGGGGATTTTTCTGTCATACCCATAACCTATAATAAACAGCGCGCCCGGTAATATGCCGGGCGTTTCTGTTGATCATGCCCGGTGATGCTGCTTCATTGAGCCAGGGGAAATCTGTCCTACCAACAGCGGGAATCGCCTGTTAGCCATGTTATAATGGTATAAAGCGAGAGGGGAATATGATATGGAATCACGACGAGCCGATCCGATCCGGCTGATTGCGCTGCGGCTGCGCCAGGACGAACTGCGCAGCGTGGCCCAAAAGCCGGGCCTCAACGAAGCCTTTCGAGTCACTATTCAATATCCGACGCCCGATCACCCCAACCAGACGGCGACCTTCATGCGCGGGCATGGCGACGCTGGAAAACTCAAAGTCGCCTATGACAAACCGGGCAAAGATGTTTATTTTGACTACGCGATTCCGCTCGACCGTTATCAGGCGCTCGTGGTAGCGCTGCGCCGCGTGAAGTTCGATACGATGGACGATCAGCCGGATGTCCCCTATTTCGGCGTAGACCTGTGGCTGGTCGAGCGCGCATCAGGCAGTTTTTACCATGATGTGGTGTTGTCGCCGGAGAGCGCACGCGGATTCTACCGCGAACTGCTGCTGGCGATCCGCGAACATCTCAAAGAAGCGATCAGGCCGATTGAGGGATAAGTAGCTTTCAGCCGTCAGCCATCAGCAAAGACGCAAAGAGAGAATGTCGGATTTTGTAGGGGCGCTGCTTGCCGCGCCCGGTTTTTAGCTCCACCGCGCCAACACCTCCTCGACGGTCATCCGCCTGCCGCGATCCAGCGCCGCCTGCCGCGCTTCTTCCGGCACAAGCGCAGAATAGTCTGCCAGCAGGCGAACGGCCCGTTCACGAGTCACCGCCCACGTCGCCGGATGTTCGATCACCAGGGCTAGCAGCTCAAGCGCCTGTTCCGGTTCACCAGTCTGCGCGAGCAGCGAGGCGATCCCGACCAGATGCCGCACGATAAACATAATCGAGCGGGCGCTGACCGCCAGTTGCAGCGATTGGATCAACAGGGCGCGCGCGGTGACATAATCCCCACGCAGGCGCGCCGCCTCGCCGGAAAAATAGATTGCCGCTGACCGGCCCCAGGGACTCTGAGTCTGATCAAACACAGCCAGGATTTCATCGACGATCCGCTGCAATTCGCCCGCATCTTCTCGATCCAGCGCGGCCCGGCACAGGTTGATTTTTGACCACGCGGCCCCTTCGGGCGCGTCGGTTTCGCGGTAATATTTCAGCCCTTCCTGGGTATAAGCCTGCATATCGTCCAACTGCTGCCACGCCTGGGCAATTTCCGCCAACATCATGTACGAATGCGCGATCTGCACGCTGATTCCCAATTGGCGGGCGCTGTTCAGCGTTTGCAGTGCCAGGGCGTGCGCCGTCTCGTACTGCCCTTGCAGATAGAGCCGGTCAGCAATCACCACTTGTTCCCAGACGGCGCTCGGAACATCCCCCACCGCCTGATATGCTGCCAGCGCTTCACGTGAGAGCCGTTCGGCCTCCGCGAATTGGCCCAGCGAATAGGCGACCTGGCCGAGCCGCGAAAAACCACTGGCCTCGCCCCAACGATTACCAATCGCCCGGCTCAGGTCCAGGCTTTGTTGGAACAATACCCGCGACTGTGCATAATCAATTTTGTGGTGAGCTATATCGCCAATCAGATACAGCGTGCAGGCGACTCCCCATTGATCTCCCCTGGCCTGGAAATGGCGCAGCGCTTTTTCCGCGAGGTGTTCGGCCCCCTCGAAATCGCCCACCGGGTCAACGCCCAGCGCACCCAGCAGCAGATACGACAGCGCCAGCCGCCCATCATCCAGCGAGCGGAACAGCGGCAGCACTCCGCTATAGAGGCGCTGAACGTCACCATTACGCGCAAAGTTTGCCAGGGCCAGCGCATAATTTACTTTGAGCTGCGCCACGAAAATAGTATCCGTCTCGCTCAGTGAGCGCGTTTCCAGATAATCAATCGTGCCGCCGAACAGCTCACAGCTTTCTTGAATCCGGTTGCGCATAAAATAGAACAACGACAGTGTTTCCGACAGCCCGCGCAGCAGCGCCAGATCCTCCCGCCCGGTAGCCATAATCCAGGCCGTGCGGATGTTGTCGATCTCGGTTTCGATGGCGTTCAGCGCGTCGATCTGGTGGTGGCCCTTGAGCGCCAATCCTTGCCCACCCAAAAAATTCACGTAATAGGTGATATAGTCGCGGATGGTGTGCTGGCGCAGCGCCGGATCATCGATGAGTTTTTCTTCGGCAAACTGGCGCAGCAGTTCGTGCATAAAATAGCGCTGGGTGGGGCTGCGCGACAGCAGCGATTTGCGCGCCAACGACAGCAGCACCGGCAATGAGGCTCCCGCGACGGTTTCAGCAGCGCTGCGCGTAAACCCGGCGCGGAACAGCGCTAGTTTGCATAACACCCCCTGCTCGACCGGAGTCAGCCGCTCCCAGGACGATCCGAACACGGCGCGCAGGCTGCGGTGGCGCGTCGGAAAGTTGCGCAGCGACGTGGTGAGAAAATCAAGCGAGCGTTCAATCTCGTGGGCAATCTCATCTACCGCCAGCACGGGCAGCCACGCCGCCGCCAGTTCGAGCGCCAGCGGCATCCCCTCCACCAACTGGCAGATGCGCCGCACCGTCAACTGATTATCTGCTGAGAGCGCAAAATCGGACTGCGCGCGCCGCGCCGTCTGCACAAAAAGTTGGACCGCGCCGTATTGTTCCAGCCTTTCCGGCGGAATTTCTGTGCCGTTTTCAGGATAATCCAGGCCGCGTGTCTCAAAAATCCATTCTTCCTGAAGCTGCAAATTCTCGCGGGAGGTCGCCAGGATTTTGATCTGAGGTGCTTCGGTCAGCAGCGTCACGACAAAATCTGCCCCGTCAAGCAAATGCTCAAAATTATCCAGCACCAGCAGCAGGCGTTTTTCTCGCAGATAGGAGAACATCTGCGCCTCAAAATCACTTTTGCCAAATGCAGAGAACTGCACCGCATCGGCCACCGCCTGCACAAGATTCTCCACCGAGCGCAGCGGGGCCAGCGCAACAAAACAGGCTCCATCCGGGTAACGGCTGCGGGCGGCGATCTGCTGTGCCAGCCGGGTTTTGCCGGTCCCGCCCGGCCCGACCAGGGTCAGCAGGCGGCAGGCTGGATTTTGCAGAATCGACTCGATTTCGTTGATCTCCTGCTCTCTGGCAACAAAAGGGGTGATCGGCAGCACCACCGGGGATCGCGGCGCAGAGTCCGGTTCGGCGGCGGTTGGGGGCGCGGGCGCGCGCCGCTGCTGGATTAGCTCCGCGAGCGCCTGCGTCTCCTGATCTGGTTCGGCGGCGAGTTCGTCGCGCAGCATGATCACGCACTGCTGCACCTGCCGCTGCGCCGCCGACCATTGGCCCGTCCAGGCATACAGGCGGATCAGTTGGCGGTGGGCGGCTTCGTCCAGCGTATCCAGGGCCAGGCGCTGCTGAGCATAGGGCAGCGCCGCATCAAACTGGCCCGCCGCCACCTGTCCCGCGATCAGCCGGTCTAACCCGCCGCGAAATTCCTGGCGCAGCCGCTCGCGCTGAAAAAACTGCCACTCATCAAACGCGGGACAATCTGGCAGCGTGAACCCGGCGAGAAAATCATCGTGGTATAAGGCAGCCGCCTCTGCCAGTGTGTCCGCCTGCGCGCTCAAGATTCCGAACTGCTCAACATCGGACCACACCTCGCCCTTGATCTCGACGGTTTCGCGGTCCGCATCGATCCAGCCATGCCCGAACGCGCTGTGCAGCGTCCACAGTGTGGTGCGCAGATAAGCAAACGCGCGCGCCTGCTCGACTTCCGGCCAAAAGAGCGCCGCCAGGGTTTCGCGGCTGTGCGCCTGCCGGGTCGTCACCAGATAGGCCAGCAGCGCTACCGCCTTGCGCCGGTTGAGCGGAATCGCGTCTCCGCCCTGCCATTTGACCTGCGGCGATCCGAATAAAATCACGTCCAGACGTGCCACGCAACAGACTCCTTTAAGCCGCCAGCGTTCAGCGAAAACAAGTTAACAGTTTTTAGTCATTAGTTTTTGGAGCGTGTTTGTAAATTCAAGACCGGAGAGAATATCTTCTAGAAACATCCGGCAGAAAGGGGCTTTTGTAGGGGCGCTGCTTGCGGCGCCCAGGGCAGG
>JACRBK010000279.1 GCA_016234525.1 Chloroflexota bacterium | reverse complement strand
TCATGTTAGTGTCATGGCTTCTGGTCGGTAAAGGCGGTGACAAGCCATGTTTGAAGCCCCAAGTATAGGCGATCTCAATATCGCTGCGACGCTGCCAGCTACATTGCTGGCGCTGGGTGCGTGCATTTTTCTGCTCGTAGACTTGTTCGTTCCCAAAGATCGGAAGTACATTACGGCGCTGTTGGCAGCCGCCGGGCTACTGACATCGTTGGTATTGGCGCTGCTGTCGTTAATGAATATCATAGAATTTGGCAGCGGTGAAACAGCTTTCGCTGGCCTGTATATCGCGGATCAATTCACCGATGTGGTGAATGTGGTCGTGCTTTTTACCGGGCTGATGGGCGTGTTGGTCGCTTATAACTACCTGGACCGGATCGGCAAACAACGCGGCGAATACTACTATCTGCTGCTATTTACCACGGTTGGCGTGATGTTCATGGGTTCGGCAGGCGATCTGGTGACGGTGTTTGTCGCGCTCGAACTGCTCTCCATCCCGCTGTATATCCTGAGCGGATTTCGTTGGCCCCAAGAACAATCAGAAGAAAGTGCGCTCAAATACTTTATTCTTGGCGCGTTTTCGTCAGGCTTTTTAGTCTATGGTATCGCGATGATCTACGGCGCAACTGGGACCACTGAGTTTCGGGGCATCTGGTTGGCGGTCGATGAAATCATCGCCCAGGATTTATCAAGTAAATATCTGCTGCTGTTGGGGGCCGGACTGACTCTGGTCGGGCTGGGCTTTAAGGTCGCGGCGGTTCCTTTCCATATGTGGACGCCGGATGTGTACCAGGGTGCGCCTACGTCGGTGGTAGCTTATATGAGTGTGGCGGCGAAGGTCGGCGGGTTTGCAGCGCTGGTACGTGTTTTCGCGTCGGGCATGTCAAACTTTGTGCTGGATGGCGCGACCGCCGCCGCATGGCAGGATACCATGTGGTTAATCGCGGCCCTGACGATGATCTTGGGTAATCTGGTGGCGATTGTACAAACGGATCTCAAGCGCCTGTTCGCCTATTCGAGCATTGCCCACGCCGGGTATATCCTGACGGCGGTGGCCGCGGCGGGGTCTGCTGCGGTGACAAATGAAGCGGCGCAAGCGGTAGCGATCTATCTGGCGGCCTACGCTTTTACCAACATCGGCGTGTTTGCGGTGATTATCTCCGTCGAGAAGGATGACTCCAGCAATACAGGGCTGGACAGCCTGCGCGGTATGTCCCGGACTCAGCCCTTGCTGGCGGCATCGATGACCCTGTTTATGTTCAGTCTGACGGGAATTCCGCTCACTGCCGGGTTTGTCGGCAAGTGGTTTGTGTTCAAATCCGCCATTGCTGCCGATTTGTTCCCGGTAGCGGTCATCGGTGTGTTGACCAGTCTGGTATCGGCCTACTACTATCTGCGCATTGTCTGGCTGATGTATTTTGAAGAGGGTGAACCACAGGTATACATTCCCTGGCCGTTAGCTTCGGCTATCAGCTTAGCGGTGGTGGGAACTCTGCTGCTGGGGATATTCCCCTATTTGCTACAGGAGATGGCGCAGGACATTGTGCTGGCATTTGGAAGGTAGGCGGTTGTGACTTCATTGGTTTACCGTCCTTATGCCGGGCCGGATGATTTTGAGGCGATTCTAGGATTAGTCCAGCAGTCGCGACCTGGAGACCATATGATGGATTATCCGAGCGTCGTTGATTTGCGTGAGATGCTCGCTACGTCCAGTTTTCAGGCTCAGACTCATCTGTGGCATGACGAAGCCGGGCGGCTGCGTGCTTATGCGATCCTCGATGTGCCTAACCTGTCGTTTGAAGCTGCGTTGGGCGAAGATCACCTTGAGATCGAAGAACATATTATGCGGTGGGCCGAACAAGCGGCCCGCCGTTTTGAATGTCCGCCTGATGAAACCTTGGCGCTCGATATGAACTGCCGCGATGATGATCCTGATCAGATCGCGTTGTTGGAGCGGTTTGGCTTTGTGCGGCAGCCGGACTGTGGTTTGCATTTCGTTCGCCCACTGAATGAACCGATTGCTGCACCAGCGCTTCCGCCGGGGTTCACGATCCGTTCTATTGAAGGCGAACACGAAGCCGAAGCCTGGGTGAGTCTGCATCGCGCGGCCTGGGGAACTGAGTGGATGACGGTAGATTACCGCCATTCGATGACTCGTGTGCCCAACTATGATCCCGCGCTCGATCTGGTTGCTGTTGCGCCAGATGGTACCTTAGCAGCCTACTGTTTTTGTTACATCAGCCCCGAAGAAAATGAATTGGCCGGGCGCAACGATGGACATGCCGATCCAATGGCGACCCATCCAGCTTACCAGCGGCAGGGGTTGTCGCGGGCGCTGCTGCTCGAAGGGCTGCGGCGGCTGAAGGATCGCGGTGTTGAGAACGCACGCACCGGCACAAGCAGCGAAAATATCGCCATGCAGCGCACCGCCGAATCGGTAGGCTTTCGTCTTGAATCGCGGACGTTGTGGTTTACCCGGACCTTGTGAAAAGACTGAGTGTTGTCTAGATTTTGTGCCTCCTAAAATGCAGCCATCAGGCTGCTTTTTTTGTTTTCTATTTGCCCAACGAGCGGCCCGATATTAAAATCGCCGGGTTGTTTGGCGGGTGGTTGATCTGAATGGATGTGGGATGACAGTTTATTCCGAGGGGATTCCGAAAACATCACGGCTGATTCGAGAATTTTGCCCATCTCGGTGGGTATGGGGATTACTCATCCTTACTTTTTTAGCATCATTGGTTTTTTCGCCAGCCGTGTTATTTCTGAATTCGGATGAAGCGGCTTATATCTATTTCGGTCAGGTGCTTCAGCAGGGTGGGGTACCTTATCGTGATGTCTGGGACCACAAGCCGCCGGTCACCTTTTATCTGAGCGCCTTGGCCCTTATGGTGTTCGGTGAATCGCATTGGGCGATCTGGTGGCTGCGGGCTATCACCGTTTTTGTAACCGGCCTGTTGTTCTATCGGGTGCTGATGGACCTGAATCTTTCGCGGCGAGTAGCGCAGTGCGGCGCAGTAGCCCTGGTGCTGCTGCTGTGCCATCCTACCTGGATGGAAATGCATACCCCGGAGCTTTATGCCTTACCTTTTCAACTGATCTGTCTGCTCACTGGATATCGGATGCTGCGTACTTCTCGTTACCATTGGGCGTGGTGGGCGGGTATGTCAGCCGCCGCCGCGTTGTTGGCAAAGCCGACCAGTGTTGGAGTGATCCTGGTCTTCATCCCATCGATAGGGCTGACGGGTCGTTTTTCGCGGGTCTGGCAGCTTCGTAATTATTGGATCGTGGCCGCCGCCGGGGCGAGTTTTGTCCTCCTGTCGTTAGTGCTGGGGATGTGGTCGTGCGGTGCACTGGATGAGATGTTCGATGCGTTGATCACCTTCAATCGTTATTATGTTCTTGATTCAGCCTCCCTGTCCAGCATTATTTCTTCTCTGCGCTTTGCCAGAGTGATCAAAGAGATGTATATGCCGCTGTTTTTTCTGGCGGTGTTCGGCATCATTTCCATTCGCGTCGCGCCAGACAAGACTCTATCGGTCTGGATCGCGCTGACTTGCGCGGCGGATTTTTTGTTGACAAATATCGCGACGCGAGGTTATACGCACTATTATATGACACCGCTGCCGGCTTTTTTAGCCTTGGCGATGATGGGGCTGGCTGCGTGGGAAAAATATAACTGGTCGCCTTATCTACGAAAGTGGAGTGTGCGCGGCGTGTGGGGATATGTTGTGGCCTTGTTGTTCGTTCCCCTGGCGATGAACAGCTTTTCGACGATTCTTGACACGGGTGGAAACCTTTTTGGACCGGCCAAACTGTTTCCGGCAACGAATTATGTTAAAGCCCATACCTCACCCGGTGATACCGTGTTAACTTGGGGAACGGCCAACGATATAAATTTCGTCTCTAAAAGGGCTGCGCCATCTCGCTACTATTATAGCCACCCACTGGTTACCTGGGGATATGCCGATTCGAAACGTATCAACGATTTTGTACACGACCTGGAGACTCATCAGCCTGTGCTGATTGTAGATACCACTATTAACAATGTGACCTGGATTCCTCCCCTCAATCCGGCTTTTCATCCCTTGTGGCGCAAGCTGGGCGGGAAGAACGATCATGTGCCCGATCTATCGCCAATCTATACGTTCGTGGCTGAACATTGTGAGATTGTGATCGGCATCAAGAAGTGTATGATCTATCACTGTGTTTATTGACCGCGCCAGTGAGGTATTTCGCTCAGGCGGTGTAATGTCTGTAGATGGCTTTCCCAAAGAGAGATAGAGTGCATGAGCAGCAATAATCCACCTTCCGAAACCAACCCACCCGCCGCTGCGCCAGTGGTCCCTCTGGATGAGTACGGCCAGAAATATTTCGAGAGTTATAACTATGCCGACCGTCCGTTGGGGCGGTTCAGCATGTACTGGTTCGCCCGGCGTTATTACGCGGCGCTGGCCCGGCGTTATGCCCCCCCAGGGGGGGGTAAACTGCTGGAATTGGGAGCCGGGTTAGGTCATTTGTTGGGCCTGCTGCAAGATGATTTTGAATGTGTCGGGATCGACATCGCCGATTACAGTGTTGAGCAGATCAAACGAAACGCGCCCCGCGCTGCCGGGTTGGTGATGAGCGCCGATGATCTTTCCTCCTTTGCGGACGGCGAGTTCGCGGTAGTAGTGGCGCTGCATCTGGTCGAACATCTACCCGATCCCGCCCACGCGATCCGGCAGGTGAATCGTATCTTAAAACCGGGCGGGTTGTTTCTATTTGCGACTCCTAACCCAGGGTACAGTCTGCGCCGTTTTAAAGACCCCCATACCGACGCGATTGGCAAAGACCCCACCCATATCAATGTGCAACCGCCGCGCCAGTGGCGCGCATGGTGTGAAGCTGCCGGATTCAAGGTTCTCCGCCACTGCGGGGACGGTCTGTGGGATGTTCCCTATTTCCCGGTCATTCCTAAGATTGTGCAGTTCGGAGCATTGGGCATCCCGGCGTTGTTCCAGGTGATGACCCAGACGATGTTTACGCCGCTGACGATGGGCGTAAATCAGATTGTGGTTGCGCGAAAAGAACACAACCTTCAGGAGAAACCATAATGCGATTATTACGCCCTGTGCTGTGGGGGAGTGCGTTCGGCGGTGCGGTCTATTGGCTGCTGCGTTATTTCCGCCCCAGGCATTCGACATTGGTCCTGAACGAAAAAGTGGTGATTATTACCGGCGCATCGTCCGGGATTGGACGGGCGTTGGCGTTTGCATTTGCCCGGCGCGCAGCCAAAGTGGTCTTAGTGGCCCGGCGTGCGGATCGCCTGGAAGCCGTTCGGCGCGAAATCGAACCATATATATCCGATGTCCTGGTCATTCCCGCCGATGTCACCGACGATACACAGCTACAACACGTGGTTCAGCGCACGCTGGAAACCTTCGGGCAGATCGATATTCTGGTCAATAATGCTGGGTTGATGTGTGGCGGCCTGCTGCAAGATCAGCCGCCGGATCGAATTGAACAGATTCTCGCAGTGAATCTGGGCGCAGTGATCCGCTTAACTCAATTGGTACTGCCGCACATGCTGGCAAATCACCAGGGTTATATTATGAATGTGGGTTCTGGCCTGGGGCGCACGGCGATGCCTACTTTTGCCCCCTATGTTGCCAGCAAATATGGACTGTCTGGTTTTAGCGATGCGCTGCGCCGCGAATTGGCGAAAACTGGCGTCTATGTCACGCTGGTGCTGCCAGGGTGGACTCATACTGAGATGATCCCGGTCGAAGTCGAAGACCTGCTAGAGCGCTACGGGTATCATATCGAACACCCGGATGACGCCGCTGAACGGGCCGTGCTAGGGTTGGTGCGCGGCCAACACGAGGTTATTTTGGGGGGCCTGTTCTCGTGGATCGGAATCATGACTGAACGTTATGTGCCGTTCCTGGTCTGGTTATACTGGCGGCTGTGGCTGACGCCGGAATGGATCGCTACGATGAGCAAAATTCGCTAGAAAGGCGCTCACGGGCTGAAATACAGGTCTAGAGGAACGCTCATGTGCTGTGACGCTGGTCTTCGATCCAACGGGTTAACAGTGCATGTGTGCTTTCAAAAGCCAGATCGGGCAGGGAGTCGACAGCGGAATACCACAAAATTGCGTCAGTATCGTCTTGAGGCGCAGCCGCTCCACTCACGACGGTAGCGCTGTAGGTGATCACGATGGTCGCGTTACCGGTTTGTTGGGCGCCGCCTAGAATGTCGATCAGTCCGGTAAGTTGGACGATCAACCCGGTTTCTTCCAACACCTCGCGGACCGCGGCTTCGCGTGGGTCTTCGCCATAATCCACAAAGCCGCCGGGCAGACTCCACAACCCCCGTCCAGGGTTCATCCGGCGGCGAACCAGCAGTATTCGGCGCTGATCCTCCACCAGGGTCACCGCCGCTACTTTAGGGTCTTCGAAGTGAACAAAACCACACGCCGGGCAGATCCGGCGTTGTTTGCCAAAGGTCCATTGATCGATCATGGCATGGCCGCATACCTGGCAAAAGTTGACCGGCGGTTTCATGCGCTACGGGCCTTTTTGCGTCCGATCAGGAATACCGCGATAGAGACGAACAGCATCAGTAGACCAGCACCGACTAACCACCAGTTATTTTGCCCCTGATCCGGTTGTTTTGCCTGGCGTTGAGACTGTGGCTGCGTCTCAGTGCTTCCAGGTGGTTCTTGCGCGACCTCTGCTGCTGTTGAGACGGTCGGCACGGTCACCATATCAGCCGCTTCAGGCGACAACGGGATCGTTTCGGTAGTTTGATTTTCGGGTGTAACGCTGGCTTCATTGTCAATTCGACCGTCAGGTTGTTCACCCGTTGGCAGGCCAGATTGTTCATCATGTTCGCGCATGGCTTCAGCGGCATTTTCGGGCTGTGTTGCCTGGACGGGGGGGGCAGGAACCGGCTGCATTGGAGCAACCTCTGGCTCACCTGCACTGGCGGCATCCATAGCGAACGTTTGTTGATCCTCCGGCACTGCTCCTGCGCCCTGGACCATGCCATCGGCCTCCATCATT
>JACRBK010000285.1 GCA_016234525.1 Chloroflexota bacterium | reverse complement strand
TCAAATTCGAGCGGCTGAGTTTTGGCGCTGGTCTGCGTGTGATCGCTGCTGACGACCTTTATGAGCAGAAAATTCAGCTCCAAATGGCGGCGGCGGTGGTGCTGGGCGGAATCGCGCTGCTCCAGTTGCGAACTGTCCGGCTGCTCAGCGAATACCGCCAGCGCAGCCTGCGGTGGAGCCGTCTATTTTCTCTGATATTGATGTCCGGTTTTGCTATCAGCGGGGTTCTGTGGTGGATGGTCTCCGGTTCCTCAGATAATGCGGAGGACAGCGGGCTTGTCCAACAGTTGATGCGGGATGCCGCCTGGCTTGTGCGATTAGTGGCGCTGCTGCTGTTGGTGCAGTCTGGTTTTGCCTTGTGGTATCTTATCGCTTCTTTCCGGCGTGGAATGCGCTTGTTGTGCCATGTGAAAGACCATCGTTTGTGGTGGCGGCGGGTTCCTCAGATCGCGCTCGCTCTCGGCATGACAGGAATGATCGCGGCGGGTGCAGCGCTTGGCGTGTTGACTGATTGGATTTACGAACTGCCGGTTCCGCGCCCTGATCCTGGCGATCTGTTGTATGCCACATCGTTTGATGATTTTAACGACGAGTGGGATATCTTCCCTGGGCGCGACGCAACGCGAATTGTGTCCGGCGCAGACGATCAACCGGCTGCGCCGCTGACAGGTGGGCAGTTGGAAATTCTTTACGGCTCACCAGCCACGAATGCGATCATCTGGTCCACGCTGGATCGTAAGTTTAATGACATTGACCTGCGTGTAACGGCTCGTCTGGTCGATGGCCCGGTGGATCAAAATCAGTTTGGTGTCATCTTCCGCTACCGTGACGAAGCAAACTTCTACATTTTCCGCATCAGCGCCGACGGTTATTATTTGTTGGCAAAAGTTGAGAACGGCTTGACAGAAATTGTCAGCGAGTGGAATGTTTCTGAAGCTATCCACCAGGGCGCGGCGGCTAACGAAATCCGTGTATTGGCCCGGCGGGGTGAATTTCGTTTTTTTGTCAACGATCAGCCAGTTCCACTCTGTCTGAAGGGGAAAAATCTCACGAGTATGTGGGATACCAGTCAGGGGCCGGGGGTGTGTTATGAAGGCGGCGAACTGACCTACCTTTATAAAGACAGCGCCTTCAAACAGGGCAGGATCGCTCTGGCCGCCGGCACGATTGACGGCAGTGAGATCACGGTAGCCTTTGACGATCTGGTGATCGTCGGCCCTGATTCCGCTGCGATGGCCGCAGGTATCGTAGAATAATATTGAAGAAGAATGAATCATGCGTGTCTATCTTGAAACCACCGGCTGCCGGTTAAATCAGAGCGAAATCGAAACCCTGGCCCGCCAGTTCCAGCAGACCGGGCATCAGGTTGTCATGTCGGCAGACGATGCTGATCTATGTGTAGTGAATACCTGCGCCGTTACCACGGATGCCGAGCGGGTAAGCCGCCAAATTATTCGCAAACTGAACCGCGCCAACCCTGCCGCTGAGATCGTGGCAACAGGCTGTTATGCTCATTTGTCGCCGCAGGTTGTCGGTGTGCTGCCAGGGGTGGCGCAGGTCGTAGATAATTTCGATAAAGATCGGCTGATCCCGCTGGTGCTTAAATCAGAGGTGACGGACGTCTTCGACCATGAGCCGCTGGATCGAGATAAGGTCGCTGGTGCATCCGGGCGCACACGGGCGTTTATTAAGGTGCAGGATGGGTGCGATAATCACTGTACTTTCTGCGTGACGACGATTGCGCGTGGGGTCGGACGCAGCCGCCCTGCTGCTGACGTGCTGCGCGAAATCCAGGCGCTGGCCGGGGCGGGGTATCAGGAAGCAGTGCTGACCGGAGTACATCTTGGTTCCTACGGGCATGATCAGGGTGAGCCGGATGGTTTGCTGCGGTTGGCGCGTCTGATTCTCGATCACACGGATATTCCCCGGCTGCGGCTGTCGTCGCTCGAACCGTGGGATCTCTCGCCCGACTTTTTCCGCCTGTGGGAGAACCCCCGTCTGTGCCGTCATTTACATCTACCGCTGCAAAGTGGCTGCGATACGACTCTCAAACGTATGGCGCGGCGTACATCTCAGGCGGCGTTTAGCGCATTGGTGCAGGCCGCTCGCGCCCAAATTCCCGATCTGGCGATCAGCACCGATCTAATCGTGGGTTTTCCAGGCGAGACGGATATCGATTTTGAAACCAGCTACGATTTTGTGCGCCACATGGCGTTTATGAAACTGCATGTGTTTCGTTATTCACGCCGTGAAGGGACTGGCGCGTCCCGCATGAAGGGCCAGATTCCCGAAAGCGTGAAAAAAGATCGCAGCGCGCGGCTGCTCACCCTGTCGGATCAGGGCGCGCAGGCGTTTTTCGCTCAATTTGCTGGGCGTGAGATGGATGTGTTGTGGGAGCAGATCGCTGGGGCTGCGCCGGACGGTTTCTATAATTCGGGACTGACTGATAATTATATCCGGGTGGATATGACGGCTCCGGCAGTGCTGACCAATACTATTACCCGTGTGCGCCTGTCAGCAGTCACGGGGCGTGGCCTGAGTGCGGAGTGGGCAGCGGCAGCACGGTAAGGAAAGGATGGGGTATGGCCTGTGTTTTTTGCCAGATCGCGGCGCATGAGTTGGATGCGCGGATCGTTTATGAAGACGAAAGCGCAGTGGCGTTCTATGATATTCTTCAGGCCGCACCGGTCCATATCCTGGTGATTCCGCGCCAGCATATTACCGGCCCGCTGGATGTAGACGGCACGCAGGAGCAGGCGATCGGCCATCTGATCGCGGTGGCAGCGCATATCGCCCGCCAGGAGGGAATCGCCGAAAGCGGCTACCGGTTGGTGACCAACCAGGGGCGCGACGGAGGCCAGTCGGTGTTTCATCTGCATGTTCATATACTGGGGGGCCGCCGAATGTCCTGGCCGCCCGGTTGAGGTCTGGCGGCTGAGAGCGGCTGTCGTTATAATCCAGCCGTTCAAGCCATGAAGGGTGGAAAAAATCTTATGACTTCCAAAGATCA
Source organism: Chloroflexota bacterium (assembly GCA_016234525.1). Lineage (GTDB taxonomy): Bacteria > Chloroflexota > Anaerolineae > Aggregatilineales > Aggregatilineaceae > JACRBK01. The sequence continues at coordinate 4,517 of JACRBK010000285.1, read as the reverse complement.
GATACAGCAAGACTTAAAAGAAGCGATGAAATCTGGTGATACCCGCCGCCGCGAGGCGCTGCGCCTGTTGATGGCCGCGTTCAAACAGGTGGAAGTAGATAAACGTATCGAATTATCCGCCGATGATGTGCTGGGTATTTTGATGGTTGAGGCCAAAAAACGCCGCGAATCGGTGGACGAGATGACGCGCGCGGGCCGGACTGATTTGGCCGACCAAGAACAGTATGAATTGACGCTGATCGAAGCCTATCTGCCACAGCAGCTCAGCCGCGATAAAGTCGAAGAAATGGTACGGGCGGCGATCTTGGAAGTGGGCGCGACGACACCCAAAGATATGGGCAAGATCATGCAGGTTTTGATGCCGCGTCTTAAAGGGCAGGCCGATGGTAAGCTGGTGAATACCATTGTGCGCGAACTGCTGGTTTAGGGTGCACCACAGCGCATCTTTTCAAAGGCGGGCGCGGCGTTGGCCCGCTTTGAATTTATGAACGGGGGGCAGCCATGAATTCTGATGATGCAGTGCAAATTCGCCGGGACTCGCTCCCTGAATGGTTCGACCGGGGCCTGAATATCTTTCTATTGGCCGCGTTTTTGATCGGCGGGGCGCTGATCATCGCGTCCGATGTCTGGCTGCCGTCGCGCAGTAAAGTGGCGCTCTTGGCCGGGCAGGTGGCCCCGCGTGATATTTTGGCTCCCCGCAGCTTGAAGTATGAAAGCGAAGTACTGTCGAAGGCCAAACGCGAAGCACAGGTCGCGGCAGTGCGCCCGATTTATGATCCTCCCGATCCCTCGGTTAAGAACGAACAATTGCAGCGTGCCCGCGAAATTCTAGATTTTATCGAAAATGTGCGTTATGACGATCTGGCAACGCCTGGTCAGAAACAGGCTGATATTGCTGCGATCACCGATTTGAACCTGGATACAGCCGTAGTCGAAGCGATGCTCAGCCTTGAAGATGACAGCCGGTGGCGCGCGATTGATGCTCAGGTGATGCGCCTGCTGGAACGAGTGATGGGCGGCGAAGTACGCGATGATACTATGGAAGCTGAAAAGGATACGCTGCCCGATCTGATCAGCGCTCTGTATAGCGAAGCCGAAGTCGAGATTATCACCGCCATTGTCGAAGACCTGATACGCCCCAATGCATTTTATAACGCCGAACTCACTCGTTTGGCTGAACAAGAAGCTGCCGAAAACGTCCCAGTGGAAGTGCGTACTTTTGTGCGCGGTCAGATGATCATTCGCGAGGGTGAGATCGCCTCTGCTGCCCATATCGAAGCCCTGGAACAGTTTGATCTGCTTCGCCAGACTCAGCACCGTTTTGAGCGTTTGTTGGGCAGTCTATTGGCGATGGGATTGGTCACCCTGCTGCTGAGTCTCTATATCAAAAAGTTCCATCCGCGCATTTTTGATGATGCGTCCTTCATGGTGATGTTGGGGGTCCTGTTCCTGGTATTCGTTGCCGGGGCGCAGCTTGTAGATGCCAACAAACCATCCCAACCCTATTATTTTCCGGCGGCGGCTCTGGCCTTCCTGGTTGCTACCCTGGTCGAGGCGCAGCTTGCCATCGTGGTCGTAATGGCGCTGGCGGCGGTCGCGGGTTTTGCGACGGGCAGCTCATTAGAGTTTACTATTCTGATCGGTGGCAGTGGGACGTTGGGTGTGCTGTCCCTGGGCCGCACCGAACGATTGAACGCTTATTTTGTCGCCGGGAGTATTGTCAGTTTGTCCGGGGTCTGTGTAGCGCTGGTCTTTGCGCTAGGGACCGATGATCCGCCCAATTTGTTTACTGTTGTATCTCAAATCTTCGGTTCGCTGATTAACGGTTTCTTTTCGGCGGCGGTGGCTTTCGTGGGACTGTATGTGATCAGTAATGTCTTAAATATTCCCACCAGCCTGAAGATCGTAGAACTTCAACAGCCCAATCACCCTCTGTTGCAGCGGCTTCTGCGTGAAGCGCCGGGGACCTATCAGCACAGCCTTCAAGTGGCTAATCTGGCCGAGTTGGGCGCACAGCAGGTGAATGTGAACGGTTCTTTGCTGCGAGTGGCGGCGATGTATCACGATGTAGGGAAAATCCTGAATCCCCACTTTTTTGTCGAAAATCAGGCCGATGGAATTAACCCTCATACGGTTCTCGACGATCCTCACCAGTCAGCCCGTATCATCATCGGCCATGTTCAAGAAGGGGATCGCCTTGCCCGTCGTTATCATCTGCCCAACCGCATTCGAGACTTTATTATGGAACATCATGGGACGACCCAGGTTGCTTATTTTTACCTGGAAGCCCTCAAGCGAGTATCTACCACTGGGGCAGAAGTTGACCCGGCTGATTTCACCTATCCTGGCCCACGCCCGCAATCCCGCGAGACGGCTATTTTGATGCTGGCCGATGGCTGCGAAAGTAGTGTGCGCGCCCGCCGTCCCCAAAACAAAGAAGATATTCGTGAGACAGTAGACTATATTTTTGAGACCCGGCTGGAAAACGGTCAGTTAGATGAAAGCGGTCTGACCTTGAATGATTTACGCGGGCTGCGCGATACGTTTCTAGGGGCTCTGCAAGGAGTTTTCCACCCGCGTATTGCCTATCCTGGCGTACCCGGTCAGACTCAGCCTGCTCCGACTCCACTCCCTCCGGCAGCCGCAGCGTCACAGCTTTCTTCAGGTGTGGCGGGAAAGCCGCCCGCTGATCGTGATCCCAGGCGAACGACACGTTCCCTGGAAACCGTAGGTCGGACGCAGTTTTCGGTGTCCGATGCCTCCAAAGAATCGGGCAAGGTGCCCGAACATCCATCAGACAAAGATATTTCAATCGACCCTGACTCGCTCTCTGGCTAATTAACAACGGTTATAAACTTCAATGACAACCGATTCGAGTTATGACATCAACTTTCAGGTCAACCTGGAAACCGACCTGGCCCTTCCCCTGGTTCGGATGCAGCAGGCGATAGAATGGCTGCTGCGCGAACATGATGAGACTGCGGGTACGGGTGTAAGTGTGGTTTTTGTAGATGACGATGAAATACGTAAGCTTAACCAGCAGTTTCGGCAGGTAAACACCCCCACTGATGTGCTGTCTTTTCCTGCCGATGTGCCGTTGATTCCCGAAGATGAAGATTCCGAGCCTTACCTGGGCGATCTCGTGTTAGGACTGCCCTATATTCAGCGCCAGGCGCAATCCGAAAACCACAGTTTGTCGGATGAGTTAGTTCTGGCAGTGATTCATGGAACTCTGCACCTGTTAGACTATGATCACAATAATGCCGCCAATCAAGCGGAAATGTGGTCGGTCCAGGCGGAAGCGTTGCAAGCGATGGGAGCGGCGATTACCGTTCCTTTGTTTACCTTTGATGACGATCCATCGGGACCTGATCGGGGAAAATAGAGGAGGATGTAATGCGTTTATACCGTCGCTCACGGCTGCGATCTTCACGGGGTCATGTGCGGGTCGAACAGGGATCGCCCTGGGGTGTTTGGGCTGTCTGGGCCGGGGCGGTCGTCGTGATCGCGCTCATCATCATACTGCTGATCCAGCAGATCGCGGGATCGGTACTCAAGGACGACAAAAAACCTTCTGGCAACCGCACCTGGCTTGAATTCGCCTGGGCCAGCACTCCGTTGAACGAAGAGGCGATTCAGCAGTTAGCCGACCGTCTCAAAGATAACGGGATCGAGGTGGTTTATCTCGAAGCGGCGGCCTGGCGTACCGATGGCACACTGCTTGAAGGGGAGTTTGCCGCGCAGTTTGCCAGCTCTATAAAGGAAGCCTATCCGGGTATCAAAGTGTTGTTATGGCTGCGCATGTCCGGCCCGGAGATCGGCGAACCAGAGCGCCGGGCGGCTGTGAGTGTGTTGGCTGGAAAGTCCGTGCAGGAATGGGGTTTTGCCGGGGTGCAGCTTAATGGCCGGGCGGTAGCGAACAACAGTGAATCGTTTATTGAGTTGGTCCGCAGCCTGCGCAGTGCTATTGGATCTGAATCAATGTTGTCGGTCACGGTGCCGCCGGATCGTATTCCTAACGATCCCGCTGTCCCTATCGGTTCTACGGCTGAACCCGGCCTGACGTGGGATGTCAACTACAAACAGCGGGTGGTGCTGCTGTCAATTGATGAGATCGTTATCATGGCACACGCCGCAGGCTTGATGACTACGGCTGACTATGAAACCTGGGTTGCGTACCAGGTGGATACCTACGCGCAGGTGATGGCCGAACTGGATCGCCCGGCAGGTATCGTTGTGGCGCTGCCCACCTATGACGCTGCACCCGATCACGATCCTGAGGTCGAGAGTATTCGTTCGGCAGTGCGCGGGACTAACGCCGGAATCAAACGCGCGGGCAAAAATGGTGATCTGGTCAAAGGGGTAGGGTTGTACGAATACAAAACCACCGATTCGTTAGAATGGGCCTGGTTTCGGGAGGATTGGCTCGGTGTCAAGCCCAAATAGAATTCGTTGTATACTGAAATAAAAATAACTAGATTTTGAGGTGTGACAGATGGTCTATAAATTCACTCCCC
>JACRBK010000012.1 GCA_016234525.1 Chloroflexota bacterium | reverse complement strand
GCCGCCCCATCCCGGATAAGATAGGGAATGTACGGTCCGAAAAAATAGGTTGAGGAGAAAAACTGATGCCTGGTCCTATGTGGAACAAAATCGCTGGCAACTGGAAGCAGATTAAAGGCGAGGTCCAGAGTCGATGGGGCGCACTGACCAACGACGACTTCGACCAGATTCAAGGTCAGTACGAAAAACTGGCTGGCAAAATCCAGGAACGTTACAGCGTGGCTCAAAAAGAAGCCTACCGCCAGATCGACGAGTGGGCCGAAGAGGTAAAGTCCCGGCTGTCGTAACTTTCTGGGAAACGTCTGTAGATTAATACGGAGAGGGTGGGCTTAATGCCCACCCTTTCTTTTTGCGCTGCTGTCATCCGGCGGCGAAGTCTGTCACATCCATACTACGTACTGTCACAGTTCCTCCCCGTCAACTTAGCCAAAACACCTGCCTGGCGGCTTCTTCAGCCGTATATTGCTGAACAAAAATCGCCAACACACGCACCATTGTGCCAATGTCGTCTTGATGTGCAACGGTCAGGCAGATCAAACCCACATGATCAGTGTGTTGGCTGGTCAAACCTGCAAATTTTCGATCAAATGTTACGAGCACACAGCCTTGTTCGGCGGTATACACAAGATGCTCGGAATCTTTCTTCTCAACCATTCCGGCATCAACAGCCATCACAACTTCGATCCCGCGCCGCTGTAAATGTTCGGCTACCGGGCGGGCGATCATCTCATCAAAATAGAACTTAGGCGCCGCCATGCTGCCGCTTCATGTCGTCAAAGAGGCGCTTTTCCTCCTCCTCTTGCCGATCAATTTCGTCCTGATGTTCGTGATAATACAGCAGCGCGGCTAAAACTTCGGGTTCCGAGAGGCTAAAATTATGCGCTGTTTCGCCAATCGTCCAGCCGTTCGTGCGCACATTGTACGCTACGGTGGCGATAGGAATACGCCGCCCGCGAATATGGGGACGTTCGTCAAAAAAACGGGTGTCTACATATTTGCGCAGATCGGCTAACGTGGGAACTTGAACAGCCATTATACATTACCTCCTGGTTTGATTATAATCCGGCGGCGGTCCACGCCACAAATCGGTTGGAGAGGGGTAAGATGTGAGGCCGCCTTTGATCTGCGCCACAGGCAAAAAACAAGGCGCAGCAAGCCGCGCCCCTACAGTTTTTTTTTCGCCGAAAGCTAATCGCTGAAGTTTATTTCAAATGCTGGATCAAATAAGTAACCACCGGCTCGGTGCGACCACGCACGGCGCGCGCTTCGACCCGTTCCGCGAGCACATAGTCGGCCACCTGGCGGTAAGTTTCTTCGCTGACTGTGATCTGATTGTTCTCGCTGAGGCCCTGCAACCGGCTGGCGAGATTCACCGTGTCACCAATCGCGGTAAAGTCCATAATTTCCGGCGCGCCGACGTTGCCCACAATCGCCGGGCCAGAGTGAATGCCGAAGTTCACCCGCAGCCGGAAATGAGCTTCCAGCCGGTCGTGATAGTTCACCAGGGCGCTGCGTACCGCCAACGCCGTCCGCACCGCGCGCAAGGCATGATCAACCTGGGGCAGCGGCGTGTTATAGAGCGCCATCAACCCATCGCCCAAAAACTTGTCTATCGTGCCGCCGTTGGCCTTAATATACTGCACCAACAGGGTATGATAGCCGTTCAAGACTTCCAGCAGGCGGGTAGGTTCGGTGCGCTCAGACAGGCTGGTAAAACCTTCGAGATCAGCGAATAACACCGTCACGGTCGTCACCGCCCCGCCCAACTGTACCTTCGTCGGGTCTTCGAGCAGTTTTTCAACGATCTCGTGCGCCACAAAACGTTCAAAGGTTTTGCGAAGCTGTTCGCGCTGTTCGCGCAAGGTATCGGTTTCTTCTTTGGCACGCAGCCGGGTTTGGATGCGGGCGATTAGTTCGCGCGGGTGGAACGGCTTGGGCAGATAATCGTCCGCCCCCAGGCCCAACCCTTTCACGCGCGACTCAACATCCACCTGAGCGGTCAGCATAAGAACCGGAATTTTAGCGGTAGCGGGGTTACGTTTGACTGCCGCGCAAACCTCGAACCCGTCCATTTCGGGCATATTCACATCGAGAATCACGAGGTCGGGCGGATCCTGCAAAATTTTATCGAGCGCGATTCGGCCATTGGGGGCCAGAATAGGAATATGCCCCAGGCTGAGTAAAATATCGCTGACCAGTTCGCGGCTGTCACGATTATCTTCGGCGACAAGAACCTTCATAGCCATCGGGGAGACATGCCTCTAAGAGAAGAAATAAGCACAGGCGGCCACTACTTCAAAAAGTGTGCCAGTTTGCTCGAAAGTTCGCGCAGATCGATGGGCTTAGAGACGTAATCATCACACCCGGCTTCCAGGGCTTTTTCGCGGTCTCCTACCATCGCATGAGCCGTCAGTGCAATGATCGGGATATGCGCCAGGGTCGGGTTGGTTTTGATCTTTTTAGCCGCCGTCCAGCCGTCCAGTTTGGGCAGCGAGAGGTCCATCAAGATCAAATCGGGGACACTCGCCTCGGCAACTGCCACACCCTCTTCGCCATCCATAGCGACCAAAACTTCATACTTCATCGACGCCAGCACGTCCGTCACCAGGATACGGTTATCGGGGTTATCTTCGACCACAAGAATCCGTTTTGACATAAACGCTGCGCTCAAAAAAAGACGCGCTTTCTCCTTTGCCTGTGTGAATAACCTGCCACCGTGTTTAATGTTAACCTATTTTGCGGCAACGCGCATATGTTCATCGATAACATAAGTTTTATTAAGCCGCCGCGCTGCTGATCACCGCCGCTGCGGGTTCCTCAGGCGCTTTGGCAGGCAGTGAGATAAAAAAGGTGGACCCCTGCCCCACCGCGCTTTCGAGCCAGATTCGCCCGCCGTGCAGTTCCACTAAGCGGCGGGTGATCGTCAAGCCCAGGCCGCTGCCTTCATATTCACGGGTCGAAGAATCATCTACCTGCCGGAACTCCTGAAAAATCGTGTCAAATTGATCCGCCGGAATCCCGATGCCGGTATCCACCACTTCGAGCCGCACATCGCCGCTGATCGCGGAGGCGCGGACGGTCACGCTGCCTTTATGCGTGAATTTGATCGCATTGGCGACCAGATTCGTCACGATCTGGCGCAGGCGCACTTCGTCCACATAGATCGGCGGGATCGCGCCAAAATCGCGGCGGATCGCCAGCCCCTTGTTGACCGCCAGGGGTTCAATGGTATCCAGCACCGTGTTCAACACCTCCGGCACGATCACCAACCGCCGCTCTAGGGTAAGCTGGCCCGTCTCGATCCGGTTGAGATCGATGGCATCATTCACCAGTTTGAGCAGCGTCTGGCCGTTGCGCACCACTTTTTCCAGCCGGTCCCCCTGAATATCGTTCAGTGCGCCGTACATACCGCCCATCACCAGTTCCGTATAGCCGATGATCGAATTCAGCGGCGTGCGCAGTTCGTGGCTGATGTCGGTCAAAAACTGGCTTTTCATGCTGCTGGCCCGGCTCAGTTCGGCGTTTTTATCGGCCAGTTGTTGGTTCAACATCGCCAGCGGGTTAAAGAGTTGATCACGCAGCACCGGGCGGCCTAACACCAACGCCGATGCCGCCAGAAACATCGCTTGCAGCGGAATATGGATCAGCGGCCAGATCACGACGGATGATATGATGCCCGCCAGGGCCAGGACAGGGGCCAGCGACAAGGCGCGCGCGCGGGGGTCTTTCATGCGGAAAATGACGAATGCCGAGGCGATCATGTAGGCCGCCAGGATCATCGAAGCGGTATTGCCCAGCGCAGTCCATCTCCCCTGATAACTGCCGGGATCGCTGGTCGGATGAATATCCACCATCACCTGATCAGACCACATCGCAGCAATATAGCCAAGCCCGCAGATCATGCCCCCGAATCCCATAATTTCAGTCGTGAGCGTGCGTTCGTGGGCGAATTCTGACGAGAACACAAACATGCTGATAGTGAAATAACCGAACAGCGACACCGCCACATACGTGGTTTGCGCGGGGTCCAGGCCCAGTTCGGCGATAAAGCGCCCAAAGATATTGGCGACGCAGTAACCCAATAGAATCAGCATAGTGAGCGCAAACAACAGGTTCATGCGGCGGCGCGGAGCCTGCCACAATACCAGCATCAGCAGAGCAGCGGCAATCACCGCTGTCAACCCGTTGGCCGCGACTACTACTGCTGTTGTCCTCGAGATCGTCATGCTTGATCCTCCTGATCGATCACTGCCTGCCCCATTCGCGTCAATCTAAAAGCGACCTCACCCCCTACCCCCTCTCCAACATGGTTGGAAAGGGGACCGCAGCCGACCGGGTCTTGGTAGGGGCAGGGCTTGCCCTGCCCTGGGCGACGCAAGCATCGCCCCTACAAAACAGAATGAAGCCCCTACTTCTTAGGCGCGACCACCATTTTCGAGAGGCGCTGCACCTGGCTTACCAATAACTCCGGCTGCACCGGCTTGGTGACAAAAGCGTTCGCCCCGGCAGCGTGAGCCTGCTGGTTGTCATCCGTCGCCGACACCACCAGCACCGGAATCGCCGCCGTCAATGGATCGCGGCGCAAGGCGGCTAAAACCTGTTCGCCGGTCATATCGGGCATTCGCATATCCAGCGTAACCACTGCCGGGCGCAGTTCATGGGCCAACCGCAGCCCTTCTTTCGCCGTACACGCGCCATACACCCGAAAACCGGCGCGCTCCAACTGAGTTTGCAGCAGTTCCACCGCTTCGCAGTCGTCATCAATCGCCAGCACTAGCGGGCCGCTGGCGGCGCCGCCGGGCATAAGCGCTAGGTTCACAGGGTTTTCACTTTCTGACACCGGCAGCGCCACATGAAAGGTGCTGCCCTGACCGGGAGTGCTTTCACACCACAACATCCCCCCCTGAATCTGAGCCAATTCGCGAGAAATCGCCAACCCCATATGCGTACCTTCATGGCGGCGAAATGTGGTGTCATCGAACTGGTGGAAGGCTTCAAAAATATAGGGGTGTTGAGCCTGGGGAATACCAGGGCCTGTGTCGGTGATATTGATCACCACCAGACGGCGGGTCGCGTCATAATAACCGCTGGCAATCACCGATCCGGTTTCGGTGAACTTGACCGCATTCGAGACCAGATTCCACAAAATCTGCCGGGCGCGGAGTTCATCGACATGGACCAGGGGGAGCGCCGCATAACCGCGCACCAACGTGATCTTTTTGGCCTGGGCCTGAGGTTCAAATTCGTCCATCACCCCATCAAGCAGCGTTGTGGGGGCCACCTGGGTCAGTTTAAGTTCCAGCCGCCCGGCCTCAATCCGGCTGAGATCCAGCACATCATTGATCAGGGCCAACAGCCGCCGCCCATTCCGATTCACTTTCGCCAGCCGGTCTAACTGCACATCGTTCAGCCCGCCATACGTCCCGCCGGTCACCAGTTCGGTATAACCGAGGATGGAGTTAAGCGGCGTGCGCAGCTCGTGACTCATATTCGCCAAAAACTGGCTCTTGAGGCGGGTCGCTTCGGCCAGTTCCAGGTTGGTGATCTCGATCTTATGGTTGAGTTCGGCCAGGGGTTGAAAAACCTGATACTTGATCACCAGCCGCCCCAACATAATCACCGCCACTGTCAGCGCCAGCGTATTGACCGAGTAAAAACGCTCCGCCGGGGAGATGCCAAACGTCAGGATGCCGATCACTAAAACGACCACCGGCGCGAAAAATTCGCGGGCTTTAGGATTCCGCTGCCGGTACAACACCACAAGGATTCCGGCTAAATAAGCTCCGGCCACAACCACGCCGGCCTGACCGAGTGTGGTCAGGTGATAGTTATAACCGCCGTTATCGAGCACCTCAAAGTCGGTGAATAACCGCCCGCTCCAGGTCAGGACAATAAACGCGATGCCGAGGGGGATACTGATAGCACGCTCGATCCAACGCCAGCGGCGCTCAAAACCGCAAAATACCAGAATAAAGTTAAACAGCAGGATGATTCCGGCGATATATAACGTGGTTAGCACCTTGAGCAGTGGTTTGGGGTCGAGGTCATAAATCTGCGCCACCTGAAAAGGGCAGCCTAACAAACCGTTCAGGGCGAAGATCGCCATACACAGCGCAAAGTACAGATTGCTGCGCAGTTGGACCCGCGAATTATGCCATATCACCAGCAGCGCCAGCGCAAACCCAAAGACAGCGAGCATCGCATTGGCAGCGAGATTAAAGATAGAAGACAGACCAACAGACATGGGGTCCCTTTCTTACATCGTTCGGCCAACCGGGGATGGGTTGTTGTTCTGACCTGAGATTTTTCTATTGTATCACGCCTATCCTGAATGGTGCATGGATTGATTAGTTATTCTTCGACGGCGGGCAGCGCGACAAAAAACGTACTGCCCTGCCCGACCTGGCTCTGTACCCAGATTCGCCCGCCGTGCAGTTCGACCAGCTTTTTTGCAACGGTCAGACCCAGGCCCGGCCCTTCATACTGCTGGCCTTCTTCGCTGGACGCGATATGGAATTCATCAAAGATCGCCGCTTGATCTTCCGGCGGGATGCCGATCCCGGTATCGGACACGCTCGCCAGCACCCAGGTACGATCCTCCAACCAGCCGATCACCGGCAGTTTGAGCGCCTCACTTTGTCCAGCTTTGACCACCACTTTTTTGACGGTCAGCCGCACATAACCCGCTTTGGTGAACTGAATCGCATTTTCGAGCAGGCTGCGTATGATCTGTTCGATACGCTGCTCATCGGCGCGCAGACGGGGCAGCGGGGACTCAATGTCTTTTTCGAGCGCCAGCGCTTTTTCGGCAGCGCGCCCGCCGAACTGATTCAGCAGCGTCTCGGCTAACATGTCCATGCGCACCGGGCCAAAGCTGAGTTCCATTCGCCCGCCCTCAATTTTGCTCAGGTCGATCACATCGTTGATCAGCGCCAACAGGTTATGACTGTTGCGGCTGATTTTGTCGATCCGGTCATGCTGCTTTTCGGTCAGATCACCATAGGTTCCGCTGAGCAGCAGTTCGCTGTAGCCCACAATCGAACTGAGCGGCGTGCGAAGCTGCAACCCCATGCCGCTGAGAAATTCACTTTTATAACGGCTGGCTTCGGTCAATTCTTCGCGCAGCCGCCGCGCCTGATCCCGCTCTTTGCTGGCATCCCCCAACGCCTTACGCAGATCGTTATTGGCGACGCGCAGTTCGTCCTGAATCTCGCGCAGCGGGTTGAACAACTGCCAGCGCAGCAGATAATAGCCCACCATAAACGAGGCGGCGGTCAGCAGGCCGATACTCAGCGGCGGCAGACGCAGCGCCGGGATCAGATTTTTGGCATACCCCACCGCCATGATCAGCACGGGCAGGCGCAGAACTTTAACCTGTTGGCTGCTGGTGCTGTGCAGATAGAGCAGGCTGAGCAGAATATACACGCCGATATGCACCGCAATGATCACCCCGGCGGTTTTGAGTTCGAACTCGACTCGATCCGCGCCGGTTTCGTGATAGCTGACCACCTGATCGCTCCACAACAGAAAGATCATCACCGGAACCGCCGCGACTCCCCACAGCAGCAGCGCGGGCGCGACGTTATCTCGCGGGCCGGACAGCGCCACTGCGAATCCATACAGCGCTACCGGAGCCGCCGCTAATCCCATGAACAGGATATAAAAGTTCTCGGTTTCCGTAAACGGACTCATGTCAGGGATAACGCGGGCCATCGCAAAATAGGCCCACAATCCTACCCCGGCCAAAAACAGCGCGAACCAGCGGTTCGCGGCTCCCCGGCGCGGCAGGACCATCATCACAAAGATCAGCCCGGTAGAGGCGCTGAGCGCCAGCCCATTGATGAACAGCAGGATCGCGTGTGGGAGGGTCATAACGTGTGCCTCGGTTCGGAAAATGCCAGAAAGTTTTGAGTGATTAGTTTATAGTAATTAGTTTTTAGTTAACAGTTTTGAGTGATGCTCTGCCTATTCAGCGTTTTGTGCCATTCAACGCCCTCACCGCCTGCCGCCGCCGACCATGTTTTTGTAGGGGCGCCGCTTGCCGCGCCCAATAGACATCAATTTAAGAGCGACCTCAGCCCCCTGCCGCTGCCGAGCAGATTTTCGTAGGGGCGCTATTTGCTGCGCCCGGTTTTCCCCTCTCCACCAGCGCAGCGCAGTGGGGAGGGGATCAAGGGGTGGGGCTAGATTTTGCTTTAAGTTGACACCTATTGGGCGCGGCGCGGCTGCGCCCTGCTTTTCTATATGTCTCCTACAAATCCTCGACCGCCGGGCGACCGGTGCGCCATGTCCATTCCACATCGTTCATAAATCGCATCGGCCAACCTTCCGGCGGCGCTTCCCAGGGGATAAAGTTCAGCACCAGATCGGCGAACTGTTCGGCGGCGTCGCGGCTGGGATGCGCCAACAACGCCTCGGCCATTTCCACCATATTTTCCGGCTTATCCTGAACGCGGCGAAGTTCGGTCATCACCCACTTGTGATACGGATACAACACCCGGTTGTGCGCCAAAATCAGCCGCGCACCGAACAACACCATGTCCGCGACGGCGTGCGCCATCAGATAGGCTTCGTGACGTTTTTCCGCCTCGCCTGCGAACCAGCGCAAAGCCTGAATCTGCGCATGAAAACTCTGGATTTTTTGCGTGCGCTCGTGTTCCGGGTAGGTGGTGATCTGTTTCAGCAGGTCGGCTAACTCCGGCTCGCGCGAATAGATGATCATTCCCCCGCAGAAGGCTGAACGTGCCGGTTCGCTGCCATGATCCGCGACCTCACGCAAGAACGCCATGCTCACGATCTTACCATCCACGTAGCCGCCGGGGTAGTCGGTCAGATCGAGCGAGACATATTGGAAGTTATTGATAGCGGCGCGGCGGGCATATTCTTCGTCGGTGGCGACCAGCATAAAATCCACATCCGAATCTTCTTTCGCCAGGCCCTTCGCTACCGATCCCCCGATGATCATCGCCAGATACGCCGGGTCGTCTTGAAAAAGCGCGGTCAATTTATTAATGGCTCTTTGATGATTCTCGAACATGCTGTCCTTCTCTTGGCTGAATAGTAATTAGTGGTTAGTTTTTAATGGGCAATTCGCGATCTTCTGGCGATGGTTGGCGCTCGGAAATCGGCAGCGGATCGCCTAACACCGGCTCAGGCCGCCGCAGCAGATCGACCACCGCCAACGCCGTCGCCGGGAACTCGCGCAGCCATCCACGCCACAGCGCGCCCCGTGCATACCCCTGCGGGCGCTGATCATCGGCTCCCACGCCAACCACCTCGATCCCCAGGCCGCTGCATAACAGCAGGGCGCGATCCAGGTGATAATTCTGCGTGACGACGATAGCACTTTCCACGCCGAAAATCTCGCGCGCCCGGTAACAGCTATCATACGTGCGCCGCCCGGCATAGTCTAGCACCAGCGCTTCGTCCGGGACACCGAGCGACAGCGCATAACGCCGCATGGCAGCAGGTTCATTATAATAGACAAAACGATTATCTCCGCTTAGCAGCAGAATGTCCGTTTTGCCCGCGTGATAGAGCGCCGCACCCGCCTTGACACGATCCGCCAGCATGTGACTGGGCCGCCCACTAGGGTGGACCTGCGCGCCGAAGATGATCGTCACATGGTGGTACGGGGCCGACTCGACGCTGAAACGCTCGCCGCGAAAGCGCAGCGCCGTATAGATTCGCGGCCCCGCCAGCGCGATGAATCCCCCCACGCCGATCACGATGCCGAATACGATCACGCGCCGGATCGTGCGCCACGAGAATAACCGCTTGCTCCAACGCTGAATACTTCGGATCATTCGTTTGATCATGGTTTCTCTCTCCCATTTTTTTACCGATTGATCCCCCTGTTACTCCCGCGCGTCGTGCCTATTTTTTGCCCTGTTCCCGCTTCCATGCCTCGACCGCCGCCAGCGCCTCCGGTGTGCCGATCTTTTCCAGCGCCTCGGCTGCGGCGTGCCGCACGCCCCAATACTCATCATGCAGCGTCGCGACCAATGGCTCGACGGCCTGCTTATCCCCAATTTTACCCAGCGCTTCGGCGGCGGCTTGCCGACACCAATAATCCGAATCGCCCAGGACGGTAAGAAGCGGGCTGACCGCACGAACATCTCCGATCTGCCCTAATGCCCAAGTCGCATTTCCCCGCATACTCTTATCTTGCAGTGCGGCAATCAAGGATTCGACAACATATGGGACCTTGAACTGTCCTAACGCTCTGGCTGCAATCACTCGCACATCCGAATCTTGGTCGTCAAGCAGTCTGTTTACAGACTCAGCAGCGCGTGCATCTCCAATTTCTTCAAGTGCCCAGACTGCTTTGCGACGTACATCCTTATCTAAATCTTGCAAAGCAGCAATCAATGGATCAACAGCATCCGAATCTCTGTTCACTCCCAGCATAAAAGCTGCACCAGATCGTACTCTCTCATGGGCATCCCGCAGTCCGGTTATCAGTAAATCGACGGGCAGTGTATCCATCTTTTTCAGTGATAGTAATGCCGATAAACTCAATGCTTCGTCGGGATCACCCAATGCAGCGAGCAGCCGCATGATCTCAGATAAACTGGCGCGCCCTGGCATGTTTTCCCCCACTATTCTCTACTCCGGCCACGTCCCCGACGCGATGCGCCACACCCGGAACCACTCCCACGTTTTGATCAGCCCCTCATGTACCGAGGTCTGCGGATCAAAACCGAGCAGCCGCCGCGCTTTCGCGTTGTTGCAGAACGTGATCGGCGGATCGGTGGGCGGGGTGGGAACGTTGCGGGTGTTCAGTTTGCGCCCCGACAGTTCTTCGATCACGTCGATAAATTCGCGCAGCGAGATCGGCGCGCCCACGCCCAGGTTGATCACCTCGTAACCCAGCGGGCGATCCAGCGCGGCGATCACCCCGCTCACGATGTCGTCAATATACGTC
>JACRBK010000011.1 GCA_016234525.1 Chloroflexota bacterium | reverse complement strand
ATGTTTTCATCCAAATAAAAACGGGGGGGTGCTGCCAACGCGCTTTTCCTTTAGTTCTTTAGCCTTAGCGATCTGCTGGAATCGGCGCGGCTGTTCGACGTATACCAGGGCGAACCGATCCCGACGGGCAAAAAGAGCCTCGCCTACAAACTGACCTATCGCACCACTGATCGCACGCTGAACGATGACGAAGTCGCGAAGGTCCACGCCAAGATCGCTAAAGCCGCCGAAAAACGCCTGGGGGCCACCCTGCGGGCGTAACGCCCTCAAGAACTGCCTCACCCCAATGGGAATGGAGTCGAAAAATTGGGCGCTGCTTGCAGCGCCCCTACATAAGCGATATATTCCTCCCCCTTTCTCTGCGCAGCGGGGAAAGGGGGTCGGGGGGATAGGGGTAAATCCTACTGCGCCTCTTCCTACACAAACCGCCGGACCAGATCACGCAGTTGGTCATAACTCACCGGCTTGAGCAGCACCAGATCCGCCAGATCGTACACTTCTTCGGCCATCTGCGGGTTGGCAGTGGCGACGATCACGACGGTGTGCGCCAGGCGCTCATTCGCCCGCACCTGGCGCAGAATCTCCACCCCGGAGACAAACGGAATATTCAAATCAAGCACAATGATCTCAGGAGTGACCATCTCCAACAGGTCAAGCGCTTCGCGACCTGTACGGGCAATATCTACTGAAAATTGATCCTGCAAAACCAGCGCAAAAAAACGCGCGATCTCCGCATCATCTTCTACGACCAGCGCGAAACGTGCAGCCATTCGCCTACCCCACCCCATCAACCGTTGACGATGCGCAGATTCTAACATCAACACGGATCACCTGGAATCAGGTGGGCGGAACAGGGGTCAGCACCGGAACAGGCGGCGCGACACGGACGCTCAGCCAATTCACGATCAGGTCGAGCAGTTCAGGTCGGACATCAAACAGGGCCGTACCGTGCGCGTTTTCAGGATAGATCACCAGTTGATGATCCCCCGCCGCCGACCCATCCAGCGTCACACTGTCGGCGGGATTGTTGCGATCATTCTCCCCGGCGGCGATCAACATGGGGCGGAATCCCAGGCGAGCTACCGCTTCTGCCGTCGTGATGCCGCGATAGTCCAGGCCAGGGCTGAGCAGCACTGCCGCCATGCAGCCAGAATAATCAGCGCAGGCGTTCAGGCCCAGGTTCGCCCCCACACTCGCCCCAATCACCACGATTCGCTCCGGGCTAACTCCGGACAGTGTGGCAAGCTGCTGCAACGTGGCGCGCACATCGCCCGGCGCAAGCGTCCAGTCTTCCGCCCCACCAGTTTCGCCATACCCGCGCAGATCAATCGCCAGCACTGCATAATTAAGCGCCTGGAGCCGCTGCGCCAAAACATCCCACGATGACCGGTCACTGCCGCGCTGGTGCAGCAGCAGCACGCCCGGCGCGGGCCGGACTGCCGCCGCATAAAACGTCCCACGCAGCACCAAACCATCGCTGGCGCTGATCAAAACAGGTAATTCCGCCTCTGTCGGCTGCGGCGTGACCGTCCCGATAGGGTTTTCCGGCTCGCCTTCGGCAGCGAGCGCCGCCTGGGTAGGGTTGCTCACCCCCATCTCCCCTACCCCCGGATCGCGGATCGATGATCCCTCTTGGGCCAGCGAAACCGGGTCGATGGTCGGGCTGGCAGGCAGCGCCGTTGGCCCACTCAGAGTCGGTTCCGCCTCCGGTTCTTCTTCGCCGCAGGCTGCCGCAAACAAGATCAGCAGCAGAATCAAAATTCCGCGTTTCATTTTCCTTCTCGTTTTCCGATCTCCGGCGCTTTGCGCGCCAACACGATCATTCGCGGGCAGCCTTCTACAAACGGATCGCGCATATAATCCCCGTAGATTTGAACCGCCTCTAACCCGGTGAGTTTGAGCAGCAAGTTCATTTCGCCGCTGAATACATAACGCAGCAGCAGCGGAGCCACTGTGCGGTGAACGGTGCTGTCGTCGCTGATCTCGTCGTAAATCCAGGTGATATGAAGCTGTTGGGAGATACGATCCAGCGTGCTGACCGACTGCTGCATGACGACATGCCCGGTTTCCGGCTCAACGAACATACGCTCCAACACGACCGATCCATCATCCTGGGTGCCAAAGGCTTCGCCCGCGTTCGGCAGGTCTAGCACCAGCATTCCATCATCATCCAACAGGCTGTAAAAATGGCGCAGCGCGGCGATCTGATCAACCTGTTCGCTGAAGTGCATAAAACCATTATACGGCACAATGATCAGCTTGAAGCGGTGCGCGAACGGGGTATTCAAGGCATCACCCTGCACAAACGTCACCCGCGATTTGAGATCAGGCATCACCGCCAGCTTGCGCTGCCCGCGTTCTAACATGGCCTCTGACCGGTCGATACCGACGGTTTGTACGCCTTCTTGCGCCAGGTGCAGCATCACTCGCCCGGTTCCGCAGCCGACATCTAACACCGGGCCGCCGGTTTCTTCGACGAGTTCGCTGTACAGAATCAGGTCATCGGTCATTTCGATATTTTCGGCGTCATAAAAGCGCGCGATGGTATCGTAAAATTTGATATTGAGAGACATGGGTTTATGGACTCGTTTCTACAAGTAAAGGAAACCATTGGTGGGAGCATAGCACCCTAGATTTATCCCTATCCCCCAGCCCCTTTCCCCGCTGCGCAGAGAAAGGGGAGAGTCAGGCTATCATCCCCTCTCCAACTCGGTTGGAGAGGGGGTAGGGGGTGAGGCCGTTTTTATCAACGAAAGCCGATTCTGACACGAAAATGAGATATACCCAAAAAATATCTCCCCACCGCTTGACAATCACCCGGCGGCGTGTTAAACTACTAACATAGTTGCGCAATCATGCAATTATGCAATATAACAATGGAGGGGCATCGTGACCTGCCGTGATTTAAAAAACTCCCTGGTAAAGACTTCTTTTGCGTCGGCTGATGTAATTTCTTGCCCGCTTCAGGTCCTGGTCATTGACCGCGTCGGTGGACCGGCGAACGTGTTGATCGATACGATCAGCCTGTTGTTAAATCGCGAAATATCCGTCACGTCCGTGGACGATCACGGTGACGCGCTGCGCGCCCTGGACTATTATGATTTCGATGTGGTGGTGATCGGTCTGCAAGAGAACCGCCCGATTCAATTAGCCGTTCTGCCTCAAATTCATACGCACTATCCCGACCGGCCCATTCTGGCGGTTGGACGCCGCCTACCCCGCATCTACCAGCAGTACGCCCGCACCTATGGCGCGCGCGAAGTGCTGAATATGCCTGAACGCGCCGCCGATCTCAAAGAACTGGTCACGCATCTGTCAGATCGATACCTGCTGGCAGAGATGGCCTGATCGGGTAACGCGATACACCTCACGCGCCGGGTTCTAAGAACCCGGCCTTTGTTCATTCGTGCAGCATGATTCAGGAGGAAATGAGGATGGAACCACACGAAATTTTCCCCTTGCTCGGCCAGACCTCACAGGCTATCGGCACCCTTTACGGCCCGGAATATGAAAAAAAGACGGAATCTTACGATCTGCCCGGCGGCGTGCTGTATGCACTAGTGATCTCCAGCGATTTCCAGCCGGACGACACATCCGCCGCCCGGTTTCTGGTGCGCACGCCCTATGCCCATTGGAAAATGTTCAGCGATAATCTGGCAGCGCTGGCCGAACGCGGCCTTGTCGAACCGACCGGGCCGGGAACCTATCGCATTACCCCGCCGGGACACCAGATCGTCCACGAATTGGAAGACTGCCTGAACACCCTGCTGGCGCAGCACCAACCACTGCCCGCTGCCGATCTGGAACGTACCGCCGCGCTGCTGGGCAAACTGGTTGAATCAGCGCTGCACGCCTCACAGCCTGCCGCTAAACCCAGCCTGACCGCGAACCGCCATTCTGATCCCGGCCCGCAGGGAGCCGTGCTGCTGCGAATTCTGCAATATCTGGCAGATATGAACTCTTACCGTGACGATGCTCATCTCGCCGCGTGGCGGCCCTTAGGGGTCAGCGGCCCGGCCTGGGAAGGTTTCAGTTTTATCTGGCGCGAAGAAGCCAAAACCGCCGCCGAACTAGGTGAAAAACTTGCACACCGCCGTTTCACTGCCGATGATTATGCACGCCTGCTGAACGAATTGGTCGATAAACGGTGGCTGACCGTCTCCGACGAAGGTTACGCCCTCACCGAAACAGGTACAGCGCTGCGTCAGCAGATCGAAGACCTGAGCAACCAGTATTATTTCGAAGCATGGAAAACCTTTGATAAAACCGAATTGAATGACTTGGGGAACCTGTTGACCCGCCTGCAAGACAGTATCAAAACGCAGGTAGAAACCGCCCAACCAGCATAAAGGTTTGACAACAGGGTTTAACCAATTTAACATTTACTCAATAACGCAATTCGGTTTTTATCGTCCGAACGCTAGACAAAGGTACACAACCATGCCGCTCGAAGTTATAGAATCTACCGACCCCATCGCCAGCCTGATCCGTTTCCAGACCTCGTCTGTGTATGAGATGATGATCAGCCTGCACACCCTGCTCAAGCCGGGATCGCGGGCCGAATGGGCATCATCGGCACGGGCCAAACTACCTGCTGATTTTTTGGTGGAACTGGAACAAGTCTACGGGCCGTATTTTAAAGGGGCGCTGTTCTTCGAGTTAGGCGTGGACTATCCCGATCAAAATGACGTGCCGGGTTTTATCCGTTATGTAGAGGCGATGGACCCGGCAACGTTCTTGTTTTATTACGTGGGGCGCATCATCACTACCGATGAAATCGAGCAGAGTGGATTCACCGAAGATGGGCTGATGACCACGCTAAGAGAGTCCCCTTATGGGGAACACTGCTGGTGTATGCAGGCGCCGCTGGATGTGCTGCTGGCCGATGTGCCAGGATTCCAGCGCCGGTTGGTCAACCTCTGGCAGCGCTATTGGGACCTCTACTTCAAAGATCAGGTCGCCAGCCTGTACCCGCATTGGGATCAGGCTATTGGCGATAAAAACGCGCTGTTGAATCGCATCAGCGGGCAGGAGTTTTATGAGCATGTCACCGGCAAAAGCGCCCTGATGCCCGCCCTGCCCGCCGAATACCCCACCACCGAGATCGTGTTTATCCCGCAATATCTGATGCCCCTGCCGGTGTACATGTTCTACGGCTATGGCAATATCACGGTGTTGTTCGACAGCGAACGCACCGAAGCACGGCTCGCGGAGATTCACCGGCACAAAGAGCAGGTGTTGAATATCTTCAAAGCGTTGAGTGATGGTTCGCGGCTGGATGTGCTGCGCCTGATCGCGCAAAGCAAAAGCGATATGAACGGCAAAAAGATCGCCCAAAAGCTGAATCTCTCTGCGTCCGCTGTCTCGCGTCACCTGACCCAGCTTAAAGAGGCGGGCGTGATTGTCGAAGATACCCAGGACAACCGCACGATCACCTATGAGCTGCAAATGGATACGCTCAAAACGCTTTCCGAGGTGCTGCTTGAAGTGCTGTATCACTAAAGGCAGCGAGCAGATTTCGGCATTCAACCCAAAAACAGAGATTGGTCAGGGGCGCAGCTGCGCCCTATTTTTTTGCCTATTTTTTGCCTGTTTTTTGTCTTTTTTTTGCTTATTTCGGCGCGGGGGAGGGCGTGCGTGTCATACGCGGCGGCAAAAATGGCGTATTGGTCGGAGTCAGGCTGGGCGTAGATGACCATGTGGGCGTTGGCGTAAACGTCGCAGTCGGTGTGCGCGTTAATGTAAAGGATGGCGTAACCGTGGGCGTATAGGTCGCGGTGCGAGTCAGAGTCCGCGTGGCGGTCGGAGTCGGAGTCGCGCTCGGCGTCACCGTCAGAGTCGGGGTGAGCGTCGCTGTCGTGGTTGGTGTGGGCGAAGGGGTACGAGTGAGCGGCGCAGCCGTCGTTATTGCCATCGTGGGCGGCGGCGTGAATGACACGGCCTCGGTAGGCGTCTCAGTCTCAAACAAAGTCGGCTCAGGGGACGCGGGCAGCAGTGTAGGAATCGCCGTCTCGGTGGGCTCAGAGGTCGCCGATGGCAGTGTGGGAATAGCTGTCTCGGTTGGGGCCGGCGACGCGGTAACTTCTGCCGGAGTCTGGCTGATCGAGTCTAAAACGCTCAGATCACCTGGATCAAGCGGCAGCGTGGGCGATCCCGTAAAAAACAACGCCGCCTCGGTGGGCGGCGCGGTAGGAACAAGAACCGCCACTGTCTCCGCCGAAGTTGCGGCGGGCAGCAATCCGGTGTCAAGCGCATCACTCGGCAAACCCGGCAGTGTAGGAATCGGCGTGCCGAAATTCGCCAGCGTGAAAGTATAATCGAATAGTTGGCCGCGTGCGCCTAAAACTCCCTGCGGCTGGTTATTGACCGTCAACTGTACTCCGGCGGCGTTATCCGTCCGCACCGAGACACTTTGCTGTCCAGTAAAATTGAGAATATCCCCACTTTTGGCGGTGCCTTCATACTGCACAATACCATCGGTGCTGATGCTGACCCAGGCGGTCTGTATAATCTCGATGGCAACGGTCACGTTAGGGCCTATCAGGACCGGCGGCGTGAAACTGCTTGGGGTCACCATCGGGGTAGGAGTTTCAACGGCAGGCGAAGCCGGTTCAGTGCCGGGTTCGAGCGCCATCTCACTTTGGGTCGGCGCTGGGGAAGGTGTACGATCTTCGCTGGTCGAGGTCGTCTGCTGTTCGGCCATCTCATCCAACAGCCGCACCCCGCCAATAATCAGCCCAATCACGACGGCCCCGGCGATCACGATGATCAAAATGTTACCCACAAAACTCCGCCGGGCGCGTGAGGTGCGAGTCGATTCGCGGCGCAGAGGAGCCGGGCGTGGCATCGCTGACTGGGTAAACGCGCCCATATCGGGGCGCGCGGAGCCGTTGGTCTCAGACTCGGCAGACTCTTCGCGCCGCCCGGTGGAAATACGCAGGCGGCGGCGTCCCCCCCGCTCTCCCTGAACTTCAGCCAGCAGCAGATCAAAATCTTGACCCAAAAAGCGGGCGTAGTTACGCAAAAATCCCTGCGCCTGCACTGCCGTCATCCCCGCATAATCACCGCTTTCTAATGATTCTAGAAAACGGATACGAATACGGGTCTGGCGCGCCGCTTCTTCAAGCGTTAACTCTCTTGCTTCGCGGGTTTCTCGCAGACGTTGTCCCAGGGCTTCGGCGTCGTTCACGCTCAAATTCTCCAACTCAGGGAACTACTGGCGGCAATCATAACAAAAAGCGGGTGTTTTGGCGACCACCCGCTTTGCACAGCGGAAAGCTATAAGACAGAGCCAATGGAATTAGCCCCTGGCAAAAGCGGGACCAATCACAAATCACCCTGACGGTTCAGGCTGGTGCAAGGCAGAAACTTACGCCTGGCTCTCAGCGGCAGCGGGTTCGTCGTCAGCAGCAGCGGCGGCGGCAGGTTCTTCCACCACATCCACATATTCGTACTGCTGGACCTTGTTCGCCACCGAAGCCACCGGCTTACCGGCGAGGTAATCGGCAATTTCTTCGTCGCGCAAGACCACGATACGCAGCACGGGCGATACGGCATGGCCGAGGCGCACAGGAATTTCGTGCACACCCAGTTCACGCAGCGGGCGCTCGCTGATACGACGGCGGTTGACATCTACGCCGGTTTTTTCCAGCAGTTTTTCCGAAATGTCGCGGGTCGTAATCGAACCGTAGAGCTTGTTGTTTTTGCCCGCCTTCACCCCGAAGACCAGTTCAGCGCCATCAATTTTGATAGCTGCTTCATCTTCCATCTGGCGCAGACGTTCGCGGTTCTTGTTGGCTTGTTCGATCAAATGTTGGTTTTCGCGCAGTGCGCCTGCCGACGCTTTGATCGCAAATCCGCGCGGAATCAGGAAATTACGCGCAAATCCATCGGCCACAGTCACCACGTCACCGGCTACACCATGTTTATAGACGTATTCTTTGAGTATAACTTTCATGTCCGGCTTCCTTAACGTTCGTTTTTGGCAGACGGCAATCATACCGCATTGTTACGACAAATTCCAGGGCGGATTATTAAGGCGAAAACATTCCCCCACCCCGCCCATTTTTGACCGCGACGATCTGCGCCAAAATGCTGAGTGCGATCTCCTCTGGAGTCTTGCCGCCGATATCCAATCCAATTGGAGTATAAATTTTCGGCAGGCGTGCCAGATCAAACCCGGCAGCCTGAGCGCGTTCGGCACGTTCGGCGCTGCGCTGCGGTTTGCCAATCGCCCCAAAATAACCGATCTCTCGATCCGCCAGGGCGTGCAGCAGCGCATCTTCAAAGCGAGGTTCATGGTTGAGCGACACCACATAGGTACGAAAATCGACCCCAACCTGTGCGATCACTTCATCGGGCCAGGCTGCGATCACCTGATCCGCGCCAGGGTGTTTTTCGCGAGTAGCAAACGCCGGGCGCGCGTCGGTCACGATGGTGCGGAATCCCAAGACTTTAGCAAGCTGCACCAGCGGAACCGCCGCCT